>JBGTJY010001085.1:0-9172 GCA_041744855.1 Candidatus Hydrogenedentales bacterium | reverse complement strand
TGATTAAAGCCATCTCAAACAACCAAGACAAACTCGTATCTACAAGTCAGCACTAGTTGGCGAGAAATGCGAGGTGTCAGCCAAAATCATGCTCAGAGATCGGCGAACGTCTTCTCGGTATCGGCTTGATATCTTTCTCCGTACCTCTAAGAGCAGCAAGCCGGAGCGCGCTTTCATGCTGAACCACTGATTTGAGCGCGGCGTTCACAAGCGCCGATTGGTCAACGATGCCGGTCAACTCCGAAGCGCGCTTCAATAGGTCCGCATCGATTTCGATAGTCGTTTTCATATCCGTTCCCGTTTCCATGCGCACATACGGCGGATCGCCGTGGCAAATGAGGCGAATGAGGAACAGCCACCTATTTTAAGCTGGATGCTGTGATGCCCCGTGGACTAAAGTCGCTCCTATTCTGCTGCCGGGGCTCGCTCAACACGTGACTCTGCGGGAACAACCCGCGCAATGCGAAACCGGGTGGAAGCTTGCGCTAGCGTTAGTCTGTCGCCTCAGCCGATGGTGGCGGGGTGAAGTAGGTGGCTCTCTCCCTAATTTCCCGTCTTTTGCTCCCTTTCCGTGTCCGGCCTTTTTCCCCGGAATCGACACGAACCGGGGGACGATTTAGGTGACAAGAACATGCGGCCTTCGCTTTTGGACCGAATTCGCAATATAATTCGTCAAGGCCTATTCGACTTTACTGCGCATGCAGTTGAGGAAATGGGAGAGGACGAACTGTCGGTCTTGGATGTGGAAGGTGCGATTCTTTCCGGTCAAGTGGTTCGCGTCGATCGTGCCGATACTCGTGGACCCGTATACGTGATAGAAGGAAAGTCTGCGGACGAAATGACCACCGTCGGAGTCGTAGGTCGATTTAAATCGCACGACCGGTTTCTAATCATCACCGTTTACGAAGTGATCGGAACCTAAAGAAAGAACACGATGTACGATTATCAATGCGAGTACTGTGATGGCATGGTTAAGCCGAAACAAATTGCTCGTGAATCTTTCAAGCATAAGAACGGCTTCATCATCCTCGAAGACGTGACGATTGGCGTCTGTGACCGATGTGGCAACCGGTACTACAGCGCCGAACTTGTCCGAGCGGTCGACGATCTAGCCACGGGTCGCCGGAAGCCGGATCGCACCGAAGAGGTCCCCGTGGCGCATCTCTCAGATCGGTAATGGCCGCCTGAATTCTGGTGAGCTTTCTGGACAAGACTTACTTGCGATACCGGCTGGGGAAGAGCCACCTAGCCAGTCCACAAGGGATTTGGCTGGAAGCGATCGAGCGTCGCCGTCACTTCCGGCAACGGATACTTAAGCCCCGTCGCGCAATTGAACAACACAGCCGATTCGTCGGGCGAAATGCGTCCGGTCGCTATCTCCTGCTGATACGCAGCAAGCGTTGCCGCGCCCTCAGGACACATCAGCAACCCCTCCTTCCGCGCGCACTCATCCCGCGCCTCAAGAATGCTCGCGTCATCAACAGCCGTCGCGAACCCGCCGCTGTCACGAATCGCGCGCAGCATCAGAAAATCGCCCACGGCCACAGGCACGCGAATCCCCGCCGCAACGGTGTGCGCGTTCGGCCAAAGCTCCGCGAATTCTTGACCTTCGTTATAGGCCTTCACAATCGGCGCGCAGCCACTCGCTTGCACGGCGACCATCCGCGGCAGCTTGCCCGCAATCCAGCCGATCGCCTGCAATTCCTGAAACGCCTTCCACATCCCGATCAGGCCCGTCCCGCCCCCCGTCGGATACAAGATCACGTCGGGCAGCGTCCAGCCAAGCTGATCCGCCAGCTCGAGCCCCATCGTCTTCTTGCCTTCGATGCGATACGGCTCCTTCAATGTCGAGAAGTCGAACCAACCCATCGTCGCTTTCCCATCGGCCACGATCTTTCCGCAATCGTTGATGAGGCCGTTCACTTTCCACACCTTCGCGCCCTGCGCCGCAATCTCGCGCACGTTGATGTCCGGCGTGTCGTCCGGACAAAACACGTACGCCTCGATCCCCGCCCGGCTCGCGTACGCAGCCAGCGCAGCCCCCGCGTTGCCATTTGTGGGCATCGCCACTTTCGTGATCCCCAGTTCCTTCGCCATGCACACCGCGAGGCAAAGTCCCCGCGCCTTGAACGACCCCGTCGGCAATCGCCCCTCGTCCTTCACAATCAGTTTGCCGCTCCCCGCCGCGAAGCTCGGCAACTCGATCAGCGGCGTGTGCGCTTCGCCTAGGCTGACGATATTCTCGCGCTTCCGCACCGGCAGAAACTCGCGATACCGCCAAAGGTCCGCTGCCCGCGCCCCGAGAGCATCACGGTCAACCGACTTCGCGAGCCCATCGAGGTCGTACCGAACGAGCAAAGGTTTCCCGGCATTCGAAAGACCATGAACCTGATCGGCAGGATAGCGATCGCCCACCAAGCCGCACTCAAGGAGCGTCACGAACGTAGGCCGTTCAGTTTCGACGTTCTCCAAAGCACGCATGTCGCCAGACTCTAAGAGCGCCAGCCCAACAGTTCAAGAGCATTTCCCAAGCACCAACCCCGGCCCACCCCGTCTACCATTCATCCCATACTTCCCATACTTCCCATCCCTCAGCGCCTCCCCCAAATTTCGCTTCGCCCGCCAAAAAAACGTATCCTTTCCCCTCAAACATGCAACGTGGGAGTAATCCGAATGGGCTGCGGCAAAATTCACGTGGGACGCAGAGAATTCCTCGGCAAGAGCGCTATCATCGGCGGCGCCGTCGCCGCGTCAATGCTGGCCGGCCGGCAAACCGCTTCCGCCGCGCGCAAAATCCGCAAAACCCTGAAGCTCGGCATGGTCACTTCAGAGGGGCCCAACGGCGAGAAGCTCAACGTCGAGCAACGCCTGCAAATCGCCAAGGACGCCGGCTTCGAATCCGTCGAGCCGGATACCATTTCGGACGACGCCGCCCTCCGCGCCATGAAGACCGCCGCCGAAAAGGTGGGCATTCACATCGACGCGATCATCTGCTCGAGCCATTGGTCCTCGCCCCTTTCCGACGCAAATTCCGACGTCTACGAAAAGACCATGGAAAGCATGCGCAAGAGCCTGCAAAACGCGAAGGACCTCGGCGGCGACATGGTCCTCCTCGTGCCGGCCGTCGTGAATCCGGGCACCATGTACCGCGACGCGTGGACCCGCTCCGTCGAGCGCACGAAACGCCTCGCCGAAGACGCGGAACGCCTCGGCATCACAATCGGCATCGAGAACGTCTGGAACAAGTTCCTCCTCAGCCCAGTCGAAGCGAAACACTACATCGAAGAAATCGATTCGAAGCGCGTTCAGTTCTGGTTCGATGTGGGGAACGTCGTGCTGTTCGGCTATCCCCAGGATTGGATTCGCACGCTCGGCCCGCTCATCGCCCGCGTCGACGTGAAGGATTTCAAATCCGAAAACAAGTCGTTCGTGCCGCTGCAAGAAGGCTCCGTCGATTGGCCCGAGGTCATGCGCGCGTTCGACGAGATCAAATACGAGGGCTACTTCGCCGCGGAAGTGCAAGGCGGCGACCTCGCCTACCTGACCGACGTCGTCTCGAAGCGCATGGACAAGATTATCGCGAGTTAAGCGAGTATCAGGAGTATGTTTTCGTTGAAATCCAAAAGGAATCCAGCCGCACCGCCCAAACTGTCATTCCCGCGCAGGCGGGAATCCCTCGAGTGCACACGGCGCGACGGGTTCAGCGGAGAGATTCCCGCCTTCGCGGGAATGACAGTGTCCCGGATCGCCGTCCTGGGCGCATTCGCATTCTCAACTTTCCTTGGTGGTCTCGCACACGCGCAGTCCGTCGACTTCAACCGCGACATCCGCCCCATCCTCGCCGATCGCTGTTTTCAGTGCCACGGACCCGACGCGAACGCGCGGAAGGCTGAACTCCGCCTCGACATCGAGGCCGACGCGAAAAAGGCCGTCATCGTCGCAGGCGATCCCGACGCGAGCGACCTGATCCATCGGATTTCATCCACCGATCCGGACAAGCGCATGCCCGCCAAAGAGGCCGCGAAACCTGCGCTCACGCCTGACGAAATCGCGCTGTTCCGCGCATGGATTACTGAGGGCGCGCAATGGGCGAAGCACTGGGCATTCGTCCCGCCGGTCCGTCCTGAAACGCCGAAAGTACAGCTCGATCAATGGCCCCGCAACGGGATCGATGCGTTCGTGCTGGCGCGGCTCGAGGCGGAGAACCTGCGCCCGTCGCCCGAGTCGAGCCTCGAGACGCTCATTCGGCGGCTTTCGTTCGACTTAACCGGACTACCCCCGACACTCCAGGAAATCGACGCCTTCGTCACCGACAATTCCCCCGACGCCTACGAGCGCGCGGTGGATCGCCTGCTCGAGTCGCCTGCCTACGGCGAGCACCTTGCCCGCCAATGGCTTGACGGCGCGCGCTACGCCGATACGAACGGATACCAAAACGACTTCCAGCGTCACATGTGGCCCTGGCGCGATTGGGTGATTAGCGCGTTCAATGCCAACATGCCGTTCGACCAATTCACGATCGAACAGATAGCCGGCGATCTACTGCCCGATGCCACGCAGTCGCAAATCATCGCGACGGGATTCAATCGCAATAACCGCTCGAATACCGAAGGCGGCTCGATCGAAGACGAATGGCGCACCGAAAATATCATCGACCGCGTCGAAACGACATCCAACATGTTCCTTGGCCTGTCGATGGGCTGCGCGCGGTGTCACGACCACAAGTACGACCCGATCACGCAGAAGGAGTTTTATAAATTCTTCGCGTTCTTCAACAGCACGGAAGACCTCGGCTTCTACAACGAAACGCGCGGCAACACCGGCCCCATCGTCTCGCTGCCCTCCGAAGAAAACAACGCGCGCACGGCGGAATTCGACGCGCAAATCGCGGCCGCGAAAAAAGCGCTTGCAAACTCCCGTGGCGCCGAGGACTTCGCCTACGCGTACTGGCTGAAATCAATCACGGAAAACACGGCGCAGATTCCCGATGCCGCGTTCGAGTTTCGGCCGCGCGAAGATCTGGCCGAGGGCAAGCCCGCGCTGTTGGATTCGGCGCTCGAATTGCCCGGCGGCGCCGATTCGCAGATCGACCTAGGACAGGCCGTGGCCTTCGATCGCGAACGGGCGTTTTCCGTGTCGATGTGGGTGCGGCCTGATTCCGCCGGTGCGCTCTTCAGCAAGATGGACGACGCGAACGGATTCCGCGGCATCGATACGCTCGTCAGCGACAAAGGCGTCCTCGCGGTCCATATCGTGAACGCGTGGGACCAAAATGCCATCAGAGTCACGAGCGAGCGCAGCCTGCGGATGAATCAGTGGTCCCACGTGGGCGTGACCTACGACGGCTCGAGTAAAGCCGCGGGCCTGAAGATATTCGTCAACGGCGTCGCCGCGCCAATCGATGTCGATCAGGATTCCGTGACGGACACGATCGCGGTAGAGCAGCCGTTCCGCATCGGGCGGCGTTCGGCCAGCGAACCGTTGACCGGCGCCGTGGCGGATCTGCGCGTGTTCGATCGCGTCATCGAGCCGGCGCAAGTCGAGGCAATTGTTTCGAACGCGCTGCAACCGGCGTTGGCTCTCGAAAACAAAGATGCACGCGATGCCGCGCTCGATCAATTCTTCGAAGCGCGATACTCCTACCAATTGCGGGACCTGCAAGACGCCGTCGAGCGGACCGAAGAAGCAATGAACCAATACGTCCGCGATCAGATCCCGACGGTGATGGTCATGAAAGAGCTCGGCGAACCGCGCGAGACCTATCGCTTGAAACGCGGCGCATACGACGCCCCCGACACAACGGAGGCCCTGTCGCCCGGCGTGCCGTCGTTCCTGCCGGAATTGCCGGCGGACGCTCCGGCCAATCGACTGACCCTCGCGCAATGGCTCGTGAACCCGGCCAACCCGCTGACCGCGCGCGTAGTCGTCAATCGCGTCTGGAACGAGTTCTTCGGCCACGGCATCGTGAAAACCGTCGAAGATTTCGGCTCGCAAGGCAGTCCGCCGACGCACCCGGAATTGCTCGATTGGCTCGCGACAGAATTTCTCGCGAGTGGCTGGGACCTCAAAGCCCTCCAGAAATTGATCGTCACGAGCGCGACCTATCGGCAGGACAGCGCCGCGAACGCCGAACTAATCGAGCGCGATCCCGAGAGCGTGCTCTACGCGCGCGGGCCGCGATTCCGGCTTCCGGCGGAACTGATCCGCGACAACGCCCTGGCCGTGAGCGGGCTTCTCGTGCCGAAAATGGGCGGGCCGTCGGTCATGCCCTATCAGCCCGAGGGTCTTTGGGCGGAACTCGCGGGCGGCGCGGGGCAGGGGCCGTATGTGCAGGCCGTGGGGGAGGACCTCTACCGCCGCAGCCTCTACACCTATCGCAAGCGCACGGTGCCGCCGCCTTCGTTGACGACCTTCGATTCGCCGAGTTGGGAACAATGCCGCGTCCGGCGCGGGCGTACGAACACCCCCCTGCAGGCGTTGGCGCTGCTTAACGACGTAACGTACGTCGAAGCCGCCCGCCGTCTCGCCGAGCGCATGCTAACCGAAGCCGGCCCCGATGCGCCCCAGCGAATCGTCCACGGATTCCGCTTAGCCACCGGCCGCGCGCCAAGCCACTTCGAGCAAGAGACGCTGACCGCGGGCTTGAACGGCTACTTGGCGACGTATGCCGCGAATGAAACAGCAGCAACAGAGTTCGCAAGCCAAGGCGAATCCGCAGTCGCCGAATCGCTAAATCCGATCGAACTGGCCGCCTACACCGCAGTCGGCGGCGTACTCCTGAACCTCGACGAAACAATCACGAAAGAATAATGTCTCACTCGAAACACAGCCCGCGTCAGCCCAGAAAGTCCCCCTTTGAAGGGGGATTTAGGGGGATGTCACCCATCCCATACTTCCCATGCTTCCCCTACTTCCCATCCCCAAGGAACACCCATGGAACACCTTGAACTAGCCCAACAACTCAACCGCCGACACTTCCTCCAGCGCGCAGGAGCGGGCCTCGGCGCCATAGCTCTCGGCTCCATGGCCGGTTTGCCAAAAGCATCCGCCGCCGATGCGTCCCTGCATCAACCCACGACCCATTTCGCCCCCAAAGCCAAACGCGTCATCTACATGTTTCAGTCCGGCGCGCCGTCGCAGCTCGAACTCTTCGACTACAAGCCCGGCCTCAAAGACATCGACATGACCGAGCTGCCGGACGAAATCCGCATGGGCCAGCGCCTCACCGGCATGACGGCGTTTCAGAAAGAGTTTCCCGTCGTCGCCTCGCGCTTCAAATTCGCGCAGCACGGCGAAAACGGCGCGTGGATCAGCGAACTCCTGCCCTACACCGCCCAGATCGTCGACGACATTTCGATTATCCGTTCCGTCCATACCGACGCCATCAACCATGACCCCGCGATCACGTTTTGCCAAACCGGTTCGCAGCTCGCCGGCCGCCCGAGCATGGGCGCGTGGGTCGCCTACGGAATCGGTTCCGCCAACCGCGACCTGCCGACATTCATGGTCCTCGTCTCGCGCGGCACAGGCCGTCTCGGCGATCAGCCGCTTTATGACCGCCTTTGGGGCAGCGGCGTACTGCCCACGCAATACCAGGGCGTCAAACTACGCAGCGGCGCCGAACCCGTCTTGTACCTCGGCAACCCCGGCGGCTGCGATACCACGACCCGCCGCCAAATGCTCGATCAATTGCGCGTCCTGAATCAGGCCAAATTCGAGCAAGTCCAGGACCCCGAAATCCTCGCGCGCATTGAGCAATACGAGCTCGCGTTCCGCATGCAAACGTCCGTGCCGGAACTGACGGATATTTCCGACGAACCCAAGCACGTGCTCGACCTCTACGGCCCCGACGTCCACACGCCCGGCACCTATGCGCGCAACTGCTTACTCGCGCGCCGCATGGCCGAGCGCAACGTCCGCTTCATCCAGCTCTACCACATGGGCTGGGACCACCACGACAACCTGCCCGACCACATCACAAAACAATGCCGGGATACCGACCAGCCGTCGGCGGGATTGCTCATCGACTTGAAGCAACGCGGCCTGCTCGACGATACGTTGATCCTCTGGGGCGGCGAGTTCGGCCGCACGGTGTATTCGCAGGGGAACGTGACCGACTCCACCTACGGCCGCGACCACCACCCACGCTGCTATTCAATCTGGATGGCGGGCGGCGGAATCAAATCCGGCCTCATCCACGGAACAACCGACGACTTCAGCTACAACGTAGTCGCCGACCCAGTCCCCGTCAACGATCTCAACGCGACAATCCTACACTGCCTCGGCATAGACCATCGCCACCTCTCCGTAAAATTCCAAGGCCTCGATGTGCGGCTAACCGGCGTCGAACAACAAAATCCAGTCCAAGCCTTATTAGCCTAAGCTTCGTAGTTCCGCTTCTGCGGCACCGTTGGATGAAAGCGCGACTACGAACGTGGCCGCTTGCGCTTGGCCTTCGTCGCGACTTTGACTGGTTGTTCCTCGGGCTGTTGTCTTGACGGCGTGTCTCTATAGAGCGACGATCTCTCGTAGTACTCGATGCTCTCCACCACCAATACCTTCAGCGAAGCCGCAATCGGCACCGCAAGCAACAACCCCAAAAATCCAAGCGCATTCCCGAACACCAGGATCGCAAGGATCACCCACACCGGGCTGAGCCCGACTTTGTCCCCCACGATATTCGGCGTCAACACCGTCCCTTCCAGCATTTGCGCCACAACGAACGTGGCGATCACGATCCCGAGATGCCAGTCGATGCCGCCATACTGGACGATACATAGAATCACCGCCGGCCCGATCGTCAGCGTAATCCCGAGATAGGGGATGAAGCTCGCGATCGCGCCGAACAGGCCAATGAGCACGGCGAACGGCACACCGGCGATTGAGAGGCCGATGGCGTACATCGTTCCGAGGCACATACACACCACGAGCTGACCCCGGACGAATCCCCGCACTTGCAAGTCGATTTTGCCCGCGATACTCGAAACTTTGTCCCGATACCTCCGCGGGATCAGCGTTTTTGCCTGGATAATAATGTTGTCGTAGTCCTTCAGCAGATACGCCGCGACGAACGCGAAGAGCGAAAATTTCGCGATGAAAAGCACGGCGCCCACAATCGAGCTGGTAACCGAGGATACCAGCCGGCCCAGCGTGAGCCCCGCGTTAGCCCCCG
>JBGTJY010001084.1:0-3395 GCA_041744855.1 Candidatus Hydrogenedentales bacterium | reverse complement strand
AGTTCGGGCAGGTCGGATTCAAGAGCATCGAGTGCAGCCAGGAACTCCGCTTGACGTTCTGGCGTAAAACTCTTCTCCTTGTCGAGAAATTCCGTCCGCAGCACACCGATATCCTCACGCCAGCGAGCAGCGTCCTCGGCCAACACCGCCCACGAAGTACCTGTCACAATGAAAGCGAACGCAAAAATTCCCACTCGATTCATTCCAAAAATCCTCCTCTTGTATGTGTTATTGGACAGTTCCAGAGCTGGAATCGTTTAACTTTTCGTTGGAACGGAAACTTGCACAGGGCGGAGAGATTCCTGTTTCGCAAGAATGACGGTTAAGGCCGAAAATAAACCGGCGCCTCCGGACCAAGTCCGAAAGCGCCGATTAATGTTGTCTATTCGTGAATTCGTGATTGTGCGATCGTGCTAAGCCGCTCAGTCTCCAGCGCCCGCCGAAACCGACGGCGCGGACGGGCTGAAGGTCATCCAGCCCAGGTCCATCTCGTCCGTCGTTGGCTGCCCGAAACGCACAGCCTGGCTCGGATCGAATCCGTTTTCAGCCGCATTCGCTTCCGAGTTGTCATAGTAAATCTCCCACTCGATGCGTGTGCCGGCGGGAATCTTCTTGATTTCTTTGAACGTGTACGCGGTCTGCCAGTTGAAATCGTAGGCCGGCACATCCAACAGCAATTCCGTCGTGCCATCTGGATAGTACGCCGTGTACTTCGCGGCGGAACCACGCAAGTGCGTATGCGGCATCAGGGAGAGCAGGTCGATGTCTTCTTCCAAAATCCGCGCCGCGCCCACTTTCCAGTTCGCGTGATAGGGCGGAATTTCGAATGGGCCGTAGGCGATTGGCGAAGTCGTGAGTACATGCTTCACGGGCTTATCGTGAAACTTGATCGCCATGGTGGTGCTGTCCCACACGCCCGTGCCCGGGCCCGGTTCTTTGTGGTAGTGCATTTGCAACGTGATCTTCGAGCCAACCGGCATCAGCTTGCCGTAGCCTTCCGGATAATCCGCCGCGTCCGTTCCGGGAGCAAGACCGCCGAGGTGCGAGCGCCCTTCGCGGTCGCCATCGCTATTGCCCAGCGAATACGCGATCACGTGGTGCACGGCTTCGCTGCCCGGCATGAATTCCATCGCCTGGATCCATTTGTCTTCCGTCAGCACGCCTTCGGGAATTTCGAGCATGACGTTCTCGTACAAATCTTCCACTTCGTCCTTCACGAAGAACGGCTCGGAAAAGCTGAGGACCAAGTCCGGCTCGCCCATTTGCCAGCCTTCCTGGAAGGTGATCGGAGCGGGCGCATCTTCGGGGTTACCGCGCGCGGCGCCTTGCTCGACCCAATTGACGATCGTCGCGACTTCCGCGTCGGTCAATGTGCGTTCATTGGAGTACACGCCGTGTGTCGCGTCGGTAGCATGCCAGGGGGGCATCTCCCGTTCGCCGACGGCCCGCGCGATGGCCTTCGCCCAGGGCCGCGCTTCTTGATAGCTCATCAATGACATCGGAGCGACCATGCCGCTCATGTTGCGTCCCGCCGGACGGTGGCACACCTGGCAGTTTTCCTGCAAGATGGGCAGCACGTCTTTGCTGAACGTGATTTGCCCATCCTCGCCCCAAGCACTGACGCCCAGGACTAACCCGGCCGACGCGGCCAGGAGCCGATTCCGAAACCCAGTCATACTGAAGCCTCCTCAACTAGATACGATTGCGCACAAGCCGGGTGTCCCCCGGCATGATTCTTCGACCCTGAGCATACTCCGCCGGACCCGGCTTGTCTACTCCGTTTTCCCAGTGTTCTAATTCCGCTTGACCCGCGATCCGATGTTTAGTATACTGATCATAGGTTTGAGTGGGCGGCCAATGTTCGACCTCACTACCGGGCTCTCCGTACGCTAAACCCTTCATATGCTGACGAGTTTCATAACTTTCTCATGCCCAAATTATCCGAACTAGATGCCGCCGCCAGCGGCATCATTTCCGGCATCGACGCCGAGGAACCGTACCGCGACCGCCTGCAGGGCATGGGCATTGGGCCGGGGAAATCCCTGACCGTAATCCGCCGCGGTACACCAATGATTGTCGACGTGTGCGGCGGACGACTGGCGATCGACCCGCACCTTGCCAGGTCTATCAAGATTGAGATGGTCGACCCGAGCGCGGCTATCCATCCGGCGCGAACGGCCTCTTGACGTGAGTGCGCCGCCAGAAGGGGCAACGCTGGAGCGAGGACCCGTCACCGCGTCCGCGCCTCCCGCGACGACGACGGTGCTCCTTGTAGGCAATCCGAACGTCGGCAAGACGACGCTTTTCAATCAGCTCACCGGACTCCGCGCGAAGACATCGAATTTCCCCGGCACGACGCTCGAAGTGCGCACCGGAACATGGGCGCGGCACGGACGTCACTATCGCGTGATCGATATGCCCGGACTTTACAGCCTCAACGCCGTGAGCGCGGAGGAACGCAACGCGCTCGAGACCGTCACACACCACGCGGACGGCGACGGCGGTTCCGCGTTAATCGTCGTCGTCATCGACGCAACGCACCTCGAGCGGAATCTCTATCTCGCCGGCCAACTCCTCACGATGGGCGCGCGGACCATCGTGGCGTTGAACATGATGGACATTGTCGAGAAGTCCGGGGTCGAGATCGATCTTGACGCGTTGCGCTCCCACCTCGGCTGTCCCGTAGTCGCATTGGCCTCTCGAAGCGGCCGCGGTATCGACGAGCTCGCGGAGGCGTGCGATCGAATCGTGGATACCAACGCCGAGATCGTTGCGCCGAAATTGCTGCGGAACCTGAACGGACATTCCCCAGAGAGCCGCGTTCAGGAATGGGCGCAGACCGTCTCGGAAAGTGCCGTTGCGCAGCAGGCGCGCGGTGTCGATCCGTTCACCGAAAAACTCGACCGATTCCTGATTCATCCGGTCGGCGGATTAGCCGCGTTCATCGCGATCTTGTTCGTCGTCTTCTATCTCATATTCAGTTTCGCGAACGTACCCATGGATTTCATCGACGGCGCAGTGGCCTCGCTGGGGTCATTCATCAGCGGACTATTGCCGGAAGGAAAACTGAATAGCCTCATCGTCGACGGCGTCATCGCGGGCGTCGGCGGCGTGCTCGTCTTCCTGCCGCAAATTTGCATCCTGTTCTTCTGCATCGCGATTCTCGAGGACACTGGCTACCTCGCGCGCGCGGCGTGCGGAATGGATCGCCTGTTCCGGCGCGTCGGGCTGCCCGGCAAGGCGTTTGTCCCGTTTCTCTCCGCGCACGCGTGCGCGATTCCCGCGATTATGTCAACGCGCGTGCTCGAGGATAAGCGCGACCGCCTCGTCGCGATCCTTGTGTTGCCGCTGTGCACGTGCTCCGCGCGCCTGCCGGTTTACGCGATGGTCACCGC
>JBGTJY010001083.1:0-1763 GCA_041744855.1 Candidatus Hydrogenedentales bacterium | reverse complement strand
TGTGCCACCTCAACACGCCACCGCTGCACCCGCGCCTAATGTTCAAGGAATGCCCGCAAGCCCTCAGCGACATCATCATGCGCGTGCTCGAGAAAAAGCCGGAGAAGCGATTCACGACCTGCGACGAACTCCGCATCGCGCTCGCCGACATCGGCAAGAGCCGCATTTAGTTCTCGGTTCAGCCTCATCTAACAGTCATTCCTGCGCAGGCAGGAATCTCTCCCTCACTTCAGCGCGTCGAGTGCAGTTGGGAGATTCCCGCCTGCGCGGGAATGACGCGTAGCGGAATCTTCGGGGCGTGGCATTTCGCGTCAGCCAGTTTCGGCAGATTTCCACGCAGGGGGGCTGGCATTGGTAGCGCTACATCGTGGTTTCATCGTCGCGATCGGCGAAACGCGCCGCTTGAAAAGCAGCGCTACAAATTAGCCGCCGATTTCCGCGCTTCACGGGCGAAATCGAAATAGCTGATCGTCAGCAGCACCGCGCCGCCGATGGACAACACGTAGCAGAAATTCATGAAGAATTCGAGGCGTGTCGCCTGCGGTTGCGCGATGTCTTTGTAGAGTTGCAGCGCAGTCGATCCGGTGTAGCCCACGGCATCGGCGAGGTAAATCGCGAAGACCGCCGTGCCCACCGTGCGCGTCGCCGCGACAATGCGATCGAACAGCACCGAGTTGAACGGCACGTAGCCCAGGTAGCCGCCGAGACCGACCAGGATCATCCAAGTGAGGCCATCCATAGCGCCCGCTTTGAGCATGAGCGTGCTGACGCCAATCAACACGCAGCCGAGGACGAGAATGCCGTAGATGACGGCGAGCGCGTGGCGGTTGTTGCGAATCCAAGCGATCGGCACGATGGCCGCCAACACGCCCAATGCCACCCACAACTCCGAGCGCGTGAATATCGCGGGCGAATCGCCATAGCCCAGTTCGGCGAAGAGCTCGACGCCGTAGTTGTCGCGGAAATCGCGGAACGCGGTCAAGCCGAGATAGACGGTGATGAGCAGCGCGAGGCCGGTCGCGAATCTGCGCACGAATGCCCAGCGCTGCTCGCTGTTCATCGGCTCGCGGCGAACGCGTTCGACTTCGTCGGTCTCGTTCGGCTCCGGCGTGAGGTTCAGCGCGTACGCCGTGATGACGAAGAGCGGCAGAAAGAGCAGGCCCGTCGTGAACGGCATCCAATACTCGCCGATACCCTGGCCCATGAGCCATCGGCCGACGTCTTTCACAACGCCGCTCGCGAGGATGAACGAGCAACTCAGGCCCGCGAGCAGAACTTCGGAAGTGCGGCGGCCTTCGAGATAGCTAACGCAAAGGCCCCAGACCATCCCGAGCGGCAGACCGTTCAGGAATATCGCGATGACTTTCCATTGTCCCGGCAACACCGCGAAAAGGAACAGCGCCACTTCCGCGAAGAGAACCGCGCCGAGCAAGTAGGAAAGCCGCCGGCCTTTCGACACTTCCGTAAGAATCTTGATGCCGAGATACTTCGATAGCGTGTAGCCGATAATCTGGCTGATGACGAACGCCGATTTGAGTTCGATGGCCGTGCCGAGGAAATGGCCGCCGTCGTAGGTCGCCGCCGTGAACGGTTTCCGAAACGCATACATGCAGAAGTACGCGGTGAACGCCATGGCGACGGCCCACACGGGCAGCAATTTCCCGGGTGAATTCGCCAACGCGCGCTGAATTCTATCTTTCAATCGGCGTCCCCTGACTGGAATCTGCAGACAAACATGGACGCGCAGTCTACGCGGGTTCCTT
>JBGTJY010001082.1:0-3376 GCA_041744855.1 Candidatus Hydrogenedentales bacterium | reverse complement strand
GTCCGCGTCAATGCAGTCGCTCCCGCCGCAATCTCGACCCCCATGCTGCGGGCGGGCTTTGAAGGCAATGCACCCGCTTACGACCAGTTACTAGGAATGCATCCGGTTGGCCGGATCGGACTACCGGAAGAAGTGGCGAGCCTGGCCGTGTTTTTGGCTTCGGATAGCGCCCGATTCATTACCGGAGCCATTTACGAGGTCGACGGTGGCATCTCTGCCCGGCTGCACGATCCTGAGTGAAATCGCGGGATTAGGCAGATAACCTGAGGATGTTGAGGTGGCTTCATTGGCGAAAGGGCCGCCCCGCACGACTTCGTGCGCGCCAGGTCCTGCGCGGGTACGATCAGCTGCAGGACTCGGCCGATCCTGAGCTCATCGCCCGTCTGAATGAACACATCACCCGGTTACCACTCGGAAATCGGTCTTACTCTTCGCTGATTTTCGAGGAGACTCCCGCCGAAGTCGAGCTTGCGGCGCGGCAATTCCTCATCCTTAGCTGCGCGGGCTTGCAACTCAACGGAGCGATCCTGCGGACGATCAGCGACCAGCGCGAACGCGTATCCGCGCGGGTTCCTCCAGTATGGGTGCGCGCAATGCGCGAGGCGGGAATCTCCGTTGCCGTGGGACGGTGCCGGATATTGTTCGCCGGATTCGTAGCGAAACGTTTCCTCATCGGGATCGCCCAGATCGCGCGCGTCCTATTGGCGCGTGGAAGCTCCACCGTTGCAATGCGTGGCGCTCCTTACGTCCAGTTTGAAGACATTGTGCCCAGCAACCTGCCGCGTAAGGCCGGGGGACCGAGCTACGACGTCGTTAGTTGGTATCTCGCGTGGGAGGGGCGCCCAACTCCCATCGCTGAGGTTTGGCAGCATTCCGTGCCGCTGCCGGAGCCCAGGTGGGTGGGGGGAACCACCGTTAAGGCGGTCGGCCATGTCATCCCTCCATTGAACGTGCGCGCGAAGCTCTCCTTCGCAGCCTGGGGCGCAGTCGCCGGAATGGCTGCAGTGTGGGCCCTCGTCCGCGGCCGATGGCTTGAGTCGGTTCTCCTGAGTCACGCCGCGTGGGCGAAGCAAATGGCCCTCATTCCTGACGATTTGGTCGCACGGGAGTACCTGTTCAGCTTGAGCAGCGCCATGTATCGCCCTCTCTGGACGTACGCTGCCGAACGGCGAGGCGCGCGCGTGACCCTGGTCAACTACGCGGCGAGTCTCCAGGACTTCAAGTCCGCTCGGCAACTCCCGCATGCCGAGATTGGATTCGAATCAATGACTTGGCCGCGGATGCTGGTGTGGACTGATTCGTATGCGGATTATGCGCGCGCGCGTCTTCCCCATGTGCGCGTAGTCGAGCGGGTTCCGCCAGTGTGGTTTTCGGACTCGGATGACGAATTGCCGCACTCGCCGCGTCCATGCGTTGCCGTGTTCGACGTTACGCCGTCCCGGCCTACGCGAATGGCGCTGGCGGTTCCCGCATTGCCGTATCGCACGTTCGATATCGGGCGGGACTTCCTGGAGCACATTTATGAAGTACTCCAATCGGCCGGGTATGATCTGCTTTGGAAGCGAAAGCGTTCCTTTGGCCCGGCTCACGACAAACGATATATCCGCTTTTCGAAACAGTTCGCTGCAAGGCCAGGAGTGGTGGACGTCCCGCCGAACATCTCTGCTTTCAGGGTAGTCAGGGCCAGCGTCGCCGTCATCTCAACGCCGTTTACGTCTACGGCCTTCATTGCGTCGAGTATGGACCGTGCGTCGGTGTTTTACGACCCTACGCAGTGGTTGTACGGCGACGATCCTGCCGCACAGGGGCTCCCCCTCGCGTCCACGCGCGGGGAGCTTGCAGAATGGCTAAAGTTGTCGCGGGCCCCTGCGGCCGCGGCCAGATCCGCGGCGACCTGAAATCGCTCCCTTTGTTATTATTACTGCGCGTGCCGCTTTCCGCGACGCCTCTAAACCTCTGCCGCCCGCAACCGCGGGATTGAAGACTTTCCAGTGGATCTCAGCGTAAAAATCTTCGCCGACGGCGCCGAGCTTTCCGGCATTGTCGAGTTGGCAAAGAACCCAGTCGTCAAAGGGTTCACCACGAATCCCACGTTGATGCGGAAGGCCGGGATAGTAGACTACCGCGCCTTCGCGCACGACGTTTTGCGCGCGGTTCCCGACCGCCCGATTTCGTTCGAGGTGTTTTCTGACGATTTCGACGAGATGGAGACACAGGCGCTCGAGATCGCCTCGTGGGGCAAAAACGTGAACGTGAAGGTGCCCATTACCAATACACGCGGCGAGTTCGCGGGTCCGCTCATAACCAAGCTATCCGCTCTGGGCGTGTTTCTGAACGTGACGGCGCTAATGACCCTTGAGCAGGTGGTCGCTGTGCGGGACAGCCTGCGCGGCGAGGCTCCCGCATTCATTTCCGTTTTCGCGGGGCGAATCGCCGACACCGGTCGAGATCCCGTTCCCCTGATGACAGAGGCCTCGCGCCTCGCGGCCGAGCGCCCCAATACCGAGATGATTTGGGCGAGCCCGCGAGAATTGCTGAATGTTTTTCAGGCGGACGCGGCGGGAGTACACATCATTACGGTCGCGAACGACATCCTCGGCAAGATCAACCTTGTCGGCCGCGACCTCGACCGGTACTCCCTGGAAACGGTCAAGATGTTCAGAGATGACGCCGTCAAGGCCGGATACAGTATCGCCCCCTAGCGCGTCGTTCACACAGCCACGCGCGGCTTCCCCGCGACCGTTTGCATGTCCAATTATTTAACGTCGATCTTCAAGCTCGAGGGAAGGGTTGCCGCGCTCACCGGCGCCGGCGGACATCTTGTCGGGGAGATGTCCCGAGGACTCGCCTTGGCGGGGGTCAGAGTCGCTTGCCTGGACGCGAAACTCGAGCATGCGGAGGCAACCGCCGAGCAGATTCGCGCTTCAGGCGGCGAAGCGATCGCCATCGCCGTAGACGTCCGCGAGCGATCGGATCTCGAGCGAGCTTTGTCCGAAACCCTGCGGGCTTTCGGGCGGCTGGATTGCCTTCTTAATGGAGCGGGGATCAACGCGCCCACACCCTTCTTCGAGATCACGGTAGAGGAGTGGAACGACATCCTCGCCGTTCAACTGACGGGGACGATGTTGAGCTGCCAGGTTTTTGGGCGGCATCTCATCGATCAAGGCGCCGGCTCGATCGTAACTATCAGCTCCGCCTCCGCCGGTCCACCTCTTTCGAAAGCGTTCACGTACTCGGTCGCCAAAGCGGGCGTCAAGAATCTCACCCAGAACCTCGCCCGCGAATGGGGAACACTAGGTGTGCGGGTGAACGCGCTGCGTCCGGGCTTCTTCCCGACTGAGTGGTCCATGCAGCACTTCATTACACCCGAACGCGA
>JBGTJY010001081.1:0-2036 GCA_041744855.1 Candidatus Hydrogenedentales bacterium | reverse complement strand
AGGCGTCTCGTGTTTGTGACCTACGACCTCAACTGTCTCGATGTGGGCACGGCGATCCTTCGCGAGCGCCTCGAAAACGAACTCGGGATCGATAAGGCTTACCTGATTCTCCTCGCGACGCACAATCACAATGCGCCAATCCAGATCGTGCCCGACAATTTTGCATATGGAAGATGGCTTGCCGACACGATCTTCGATCTCATCCAACAAGCCATCGCGAACGAAGCGGGACCCGCCAAAGTCGAGTTCGGGTCCGGCGAGGGATATTTCATCTTCAGCCGTGGCAATGCGCCCGTCGATTACGAAATCCAGTTGCTCAAGATTTCGCGCGGCGACAAGCCCATTGCTCTTCTATTCAATCATGGCACGCACCCAACCCAGGCCTCCGGCAAGAAAGTCGAACCGGGCCATCCAGGCTGGGCGATGGACGTGATCGAGGCCGCGCTGCCCGGCGTGCAGGCGATGTATTGCGACGCCGCCGGCGGCAATCAATTCGTGCGCCGTCCCGAGGGCTACGAAGACGCGATGCGCGACGCCCGGGCAAAAGGGCCGGACGCCGTCGATGCCTATCTCGAGAAGCTGACGATCGAAACCGGCAACAAACTGGCAGAAGCCACGTTGAAAATTCTCGACGGCAACCTGGTCGACGTGACAGGCCCCATCATCAGCAGCTACGAAATCATCTCGCTCCCGCTCGCGCCGCCGATGCCCGAGGCCGAAGCCCGAGAACGCGCCAAGAAAGTCCCGATGGACATCGGCTTCGTGCCGTATCCACACGACGACCGCGGCACCAACTGGATCCGCATGCTCATTCGTTACTACGACGAGGGCCTCGAATTTCCAAAAACGACGCGCGACTTCGTTTGTTCCGACGACACCTACCTCATTCGCAAGGACGACCGGAAATTTCTCGCGAAATACGACATCAGCCTGCACGATAAATTTCCGTGCGAATATGAAGAGACGATCGTCGCCAAGATCGGCCCGATGCCGTTCGTGGCCATGCAAGGCGAAGTCTGCGCGCCCATCGGCTCGCGCATAAAGGACGCCTTCCGCGCCGACATGCCCATCTTCGTCACGGCGTACATGGGCGAGCATAACCTGTACATCCCCACACGCGAGTTGGTCCGCCAGGACGCCTACCAAGCGCAAACGCTCCGCATCCAATACGCGTCGCCCGTAGGCTGGGACCCCAGCGTCGAAGACGTGATGGTTAACAACGTCGTGCGCATGGTGAAGGCGATCAATGAAGACATCAGCGAACGATTGCAGCTCGAGCGCTTCGACCGGGATTAACTCCCTCTACCGAGTCGGGCTGAGTCATCAGACCTCGCGTATATGCACACGTACGCGGGACTTGCGATTGGAACGCTTCCGCCGCGCCGCTTTGCGATTGCTAAAACCCGAGCGAATTTCTTCGAAGGTTGCAACAATGACCGCGCCGACGAACCAGACAATCACCACGACGACAATACCCGAAATCCCCTGGCTGCGCATCCCCCGCCAAATCGCTTCACGGTGGTCATCCCGCTTGTGTTCGTATTCGAATCTTTTCCGGGCCCGATCGACGAGCGGATCTCCGGAAGAAATCTCTGATGTCTTGCGCCGGAAAAACATGTTGCGCTTCTCCTGTCGCCATTCAATACAATCGGCAGAAGCTCGTATTCGTACTACAATCTTCCATCTCCCATCGTTTTTTCGAAGAAGTTTGGCCAAGCCACCGCGCAACTCAATGCGGCGTCAACCGTTTCGTCATCGTCATCGTCATCGTCATCGTCATCGTCATCGTCATCGTCGTCGAAATAGAACTTCATCAGTGTTCATCTGTGGTGAATCATTTCCCCGTGGTCCCCGTGCCCCCCTGGTTCGGTTGCGTCTACGCCGCGCTGTGAACATCCCGTTTAGCGTTAGCATTCATACTCTCCAGGTGACAAAATGCGTTGTCGCTGGCGCAATCTCGTTTGAGGGCCGATTCCCATGCAAACCCGAAATCTCCTTGCCGCGCTGTACTTGTTGGGCACATCGGCGCTAACCGC
>JBGTJY010001080.1:0-2362 GCA_041744855.1 Candidatus Hydrogenedentales bacterium | reverse complement strand
GCGATTGCGCTTGCCGAGGCCTCGCGGCCCGAGTTCCGGATTTACGCGCAGCAGATTCAACGCAATGCGCGGGCGCTTGCGGAGGCGTGTATGCGCGAAGGGCTGCGCGTGGCGACCGGCGGCACGGACAATCACCTGCTGCTTATCGACGTGACGGGATTTGGTCTGACGGGACGTCAGGCGGAAAGCGCGGTTCGGGATTGCGGGATTACGCTGAATCGGAATTCGCTGCCCTACGACGCGAACGGGCCGTGGTACACCAGCGGGCTGCGATTGGGTACGCCGGCAGTGACGACGCTCGGGATGCGCGAGCCGGAAATGAACGAGATTGCGAGGATTCTTGCCACCGTGTTGCGCGGCACGAAGCCGACGACCATCGAGGATGGCGAGAACGCAGGAAAGGCGAGCAAGGCGAAGTACACAATCGATCCCGGCGCGGCGAAAAAAGCGCGCGACGCGGCCGCGGAACTGTTGGAGCGATTTCCCGTGTATCCGGAAATCGATCTGGGTTTGTTGCAGCGGCATTTCGGTTGCAGCGACGTTTTGGTTGAGGGCCCGTGATCAGTTTCGCGCGCCGGATGGCCTATGGGCTGACGTGGCAGATGCTGCGTATCGCGAAGATACCGCGGTATCTCAAGAAATTCGAAGAGACGCGTTGGCTACAGGGATCCGCGTATCTCCGTTCGCGCTATGGCGAGATGCTGCCGAAGGAGCACCCGCGCTATCTGAATCAGTTCGAGGCGAAGGCCTATTCGCAACACGGCGAAGACGGCCTGTTGCTCGAGATTTTCAAGGAGATCGGCACGACGAACAAGACCTTCGTCGAGATTGGCGTCGAGAACGGCCGTGAATGCAACACGGCGAGTCTGGCGATCAACTTTGGGTGGCGGGGCATTCAGATCGAAGGAAATCGCGCGCATGTGGAATCGGCGCGCGAATTTTATCGGACGATGATTCCGGATCGGCTGGACGCAGTGATGTCGGTCAACCTATGGGTAACGCGGGACAACGTGGATCCCACGCTCGCGCAACACGGCATCAGCGGGCCAATCGATTTGCTTTCGATCGATATCGATGGAAACGACTACTGGGTTTGGCACGACATCGAGTCAATCGATCCGCGGGTCGTAGTGATCGAGTACAACGCGAGCTTCGGCCCGGAGCGTTCGGTGACCGTGCCGTATCGCGCGGATTTCGCGAAGCGGGAGTACCACGAAGACGGCACGTATCACGGCGTATCGTTGGAAGCGTTGACGCGGCTCGCGAAACGGAAAGGCTACAGCCTCATCGGTTGCGAGTCGTATGGCAACAACGCGTTCTTCGTGAAAGATTCGGAACTCGGGGACAAGTTTCGCAGGTTCGCGCCCCAAGAGGTCTGGTTTCCGCCCGTGGAGCGGGGCATGCGCGGCCAGAGCGTGGAAGATCAATGGGAGCAGATCAAGGCGCTGCCGTTGGAGACGATCGAGTAGGACCGTTCCGTTGGCAGTTTTTCTGTCAGCGCTGCGACGAGACAACTCTGATCGGTTTCGCTTTCGCGGAGGTGCCCGTCAGAGTTCCCTGGATGACGCGTTGTGGTGTTGCGGCGTAGAGACTCAACGAGACCTCGCTGTCGATCACGGACATGATCATGACGCCGATCACCGGCTCGTTGCTTTGGCCCGCGTTGTAGATGGAAGCCTCCGCGCTGATGATTCCGACGACGTAATTCTCGATTTGCAAGACGTCGCCGGAGATGAGTCCAATCGCCTTCGTTTCGATTTCGCCTTCCATGTTCAGTTCTTGACTCGTCGCGGAAACGTTGAAGGTCGTCCCGAATTCCGTGTAGGTGAGCGCGGCAGTGTCGCTCGAGATGCCGTCCGTGTTTAGCATGCCGTTGTTGCTGAGCACCACGACGGAGCCGACCGGGTCGCCCGCGTCGGGGATGGGCACGGCGTCGGGCACACCCGCGATCGAAAAGTGATCGAGCGGAAACGCGGCGGATATGCCGTCCTCATCGACAACGGCATTGTCGCCGGTACCGGTCCAACGATCGAGCTCATCGTTGAACGTCAGGGCCGGCACTACGGGGAGAATCGTTGGAGTCATTAACTCGACGAACACGTTGACCGGCTCGTCAAAAACCAATCCATCCGGTCCAAACACCGCGCCGGCAAACTCGATGTTATCGCCGGGCAATGGAGGGAATTCGCCAGCCATCGGCCGTCGAATTGAAATGGTTGTCGCGGCCGGCAGCGCGCCTGGAGGCATATCCAGAACGGCGTCGTCGACTCCGAGGACGAGTCCGGCTAAAGGATCGTAGTCACCGAAGACCGTTTCCCCCTCCCCTTCACCTTCGCCTTCCCCCTCCCCTTCACCTTCGCCT
>JBGTJY010001079.1:0-3868 GCA_041744855.1 Candidatus Hydrogenedentales bacterium | reverse complement strand
GCTTGGGGAAGGCCATGCGCTTGCAACATTGGCACTGCGCGCGGAGGCCTTCGGCGTATTGCAGGCTGCGGCGCAAAAATGGCCTGAGAACGGCGTGGCATTGCGAAACGTTGCCGCGATGTATGCTGCGGCCCAAATGCCCGAATTTGCGGCGTCGGTGTTTCGCCGGCTGATTGACGGCTACGGAAACTCCCCGGAGTCGCGCGCGCTGCTCTATCAGGTTTACGCACAAGGCGATCTCGATCAGGAAGCGATCTCGTTCGCGGAAGCGACCTACTCCGCGAACCCCTCCGATCCCGAATCGGTCTCCACGCTGGCGCGCCTTTATATGCGCGACGGCGAAATCGACGGCGCGTTGCGCGTGCTCGAAGCGGCCGCGGAAGAACTACCGAATGAGGAGCCGCTGAAGGTCTTGATGGCCGCCGCGCTGGTTCGCGACGGCCGGACCGCCGAGGCGCTGGAACGGCTCGACACGGCAAATGTGAACGCGATCCTTGAACCCATCGCGGCCGAGGTGCGTGCATACTGCCACGCAGAGCAGGGAGCATGGGAGGACGTCGTCCGCGTGCTCGAGGCGCAGGACATCGCGCGATTGGCCACCGGAGCACAGATTCTGCTCGCGGCCGGGCGTGCAAAAATCGGACGCGTCGAGGACGCCATCGCAGGTCTGCCCGCGATGGACAACCGCGGGCGGCCTATTGAGGAAACCCGCGCGTTCCTCGCCGGAGTGCTGGGAGAGAATTCGGAAATCGCTAACGAAGGTGACAAGGCGTTGGCGGCTAGACTGCGCGGCAACCCCGCCGATGCGGCGGATTTCGTTTACGCAATTGCGTGTCGAAGCTCGCAACTGAACGCAACGTTGTTCGAAGAATTGCGCAAGTTGTTGGAAAAACATCCGGACGATCCCCAGTTGCTGAACTATCTTCTGGACGGGCTCTCCCGCGCCAATTCAATCGAGGATCGTTCGACCGTTGCGGAGGAGTTCACCAAGGATCGCCCACAAATCGCCGACGGATGGGCTGGCCTGGCGAAAGTATATGGCGAGGAAGGCGACACCAACGCGGAACGCGAGGCGATCGCGCAGGCGATTTCGCTCGCGCCCGACCGCGTCGATTTGTGGCAGCAGCAGGCGCGTTACGCCGACCGCGAACATGACAACGCGCTCGCACTGAAAACCTACGAGCAACTGTTCGCGCTCGATCCGGAAAACCCGACGACGCTCAACAACTACGCCTACTACCTCCTGGAAACGAATGGCGATGCCGCTAAGGCCGAGGAATACTCAGCCAAAGCCTTGGCAGTGTTGCCCGGAAATCCCAACGTCATGCACACGTTGGGCCTGGCACAGTTCAAACAGAACAAACTCGAGGAAGCGACTGAGAACCTTAATCGCGCGTTACGCATGCGGCCGGGCGATCCCACTCTCGCGCTCGATTATGGAAAATTGTTGATCGCCAAGGGCGAGAGCGATAGCGGCCTCAACTACGTGCGGCTCGCGGCGGTCTTTAGCGATCAACTCGGTCTCGATTTCCCGCGAAAGGCGGAAGCCGTCGAGATTCTGCAACGCGCGCGGCCTCAATCGGCGCCCCCGGCCTAGCCCGGGCCAAAACATCGGCGTGGGTACAAAGAACGCGATGGCAGACGATCCTCGCGGAGCGTCGCGCCCCATCGCGCCGCACGATCTCGACGCGGTTGTTCGCCGAATTGTCAATGACGCGCCTGTCGCGGACATTCACACCCATCTGTACGCGCCGGCATTCGGCGATCACCTCCTGTGGGGCATCGATGAACTGCTGACGTATCACTATCTCGTCGCCGAGGCAATGCGTGTCGCGAACATTGCGTACGACGAATTCTGGGCGTTATCGAAACCGAAGCAGGCCGATCTCATTTGGCGAGAACTTTTTCTTGAACGGTCGCCGCTGAGCGAGGCCTGCCGCGGCGTGCTTAGCGCGTTGCGCGCGTTGGGTCTCGATACATCGTCGCGCGACTTGGACGACTACCGCGCGTTCTTCGCCGAACGGTCCATCGAGGCGCACGTCGAGACGGTCTTCAAAGTCGCCCGGCTTCAATCGGTCGTCATGACCAACGATCCCTTCGACGACGCCGAGCGCAACCTGTGGCTTCGAGGATTCGACAGAGACCCGCGATTCCATGCCGCGTTGCGGATCGATCCCCTCCTCAACGAGTGGTCGAACGCGTGCCCACGGCTCGCTACGTGGGGATACAATGTGGATGCCGATTTGAGTGCCAAGGCGCTCTCCGAAATTCGGCGATTTCTTTCAGAATGGATCGCGCGCATGGACGCGAAGTACATGGCCGTTTCGTTGCCGCCGGAGTGGCAATTTCCCGAAGCATCCGCACGCGGCACGATTCTCGAACAGGCGGTCCTGCCGGCCGCGCGCGAGCACGGCATCCCATTCGCGCTCATGGTGGGCGTAACGCGGCAGGTCAATCCGCGGCTCCGCATGGCGGGAGACGGGGTGGGACGGGCGGATGTCTCCGCGCTCAATCGACTCTGCGCCACGCACCCCGAGAATCAGTTCCTCACGACGTACCTCGCCCGAGAAAACCAACATGAACTCTGCGTCTCGGCGCGCAAGTTTCCTAACTTAACCATCTTCGGCTGCTGGTGGTTCCTCAACAATCCAAGCCTAATCGAAGAAATCACCCGAATGCGCTTGGAAATGCTGGGCACGAGCTTCATTCCTCAACACAGCGACGCGCGCGTACTCGAGCAGGTCATCTACAAGTGGGAACATTCGCGCGCCGTCATCGCGAAGGTTCTGAGCGAGAAATACCGCGACCTTCTAACGACGGGTTGGACGCCAAGTGAGCAAGAAATCCAGCGCGACGTGACGGCGCTCCTCGCGCCGGCGACGGGGATATGAACGATTTCGCGCAAGTTGCTCCTGCAGTCGACATGAGATAGATTGGTTCTCCATCGAAAAGGAGAGCAGCCATGCCCCTCGATCCGAATGTCGACTACGAACACCTGCCGCCTGGCGACCGATTCGACGAAACCGCCGTGAATCTGCGCCATTACCTTTGCCAAATGACGGACGAAAAACTCGCCGAATACGACCGCGAGTGGCCCGACGAACACGTTGTCGAATGGTGCGGCGATTTTACGGACGAGGGGAATCTTTTTCTGTGTTGCAGCGAACGGGACATCGAGGTCGAAGAATTCCGCGCCGTGCTCGAGGAGCATCTGAAGCACCGGCGCCTCGAGGTGATCTGAGCATTGGCTCCGGAAATATGCGTGTCTTCGTTCAAACGACAGAGCTAACCAACTGCCGTTCTTAGTCGAAAGTTCGTCCATGCCCGCACAACTCCAAATCCAAGTCGACCACGATCGCATTGTCGCCTTCTGCAAGCAATATCACATCCTCAAACTCGCGTTCTTCGGCTCGGTGTTGCGCGACGACTTCACCGATGAGAGCGATGTAGATGTACTCGTCGAGTTCGACCCTAAGCACATGCCGGGATTGTTCGCGGTTGCCGGGATGGAAATCGAGCTATCGGAGATGCTCGGCCGAAAGGCGGACTTGCGAACGAAAGAGGATATCAGCAAGTATTTTCGAGACGAGGTAGTTACTTCGGCTTTCGTCCAATATGTCGCTTAACGATCCGCGCATTCGCATGCGTCACATGATTGACGCAGCCGTCGACGCGCTGAGCTTCGCAGAAGGCAAGACCCAAGCCGACTTCAGCACCGATCGACAGCTCGAGTATTCATTGATCCATTGTGTCCAAATAATCGGTGAAGCGGCATACAACATCCCGGAGTTCGTACGGCTCGAACATCTTGAGGTCCCGTGGTCGAAAATTATCGCAACGCGACATCGGCTAGTACACGCCTACACCG
>JBGTJY010001078.1:0-2120 GCA_041744855.1 Candidatus Hydrogenedentales bacterium | reverse complement strand
GGGCGCGCCGCGAAATTTCTGAATGAGCTGGTCTGGATGTCGCGCGCGCTGCGACATGCGCGCGAGAACATTCCGCCGCTTTAAGTCACGATGGAACTGCGCGAGGCCGATTTGGAGGAAACGTTCGCGCGTTCGGGCGGGCCGGGCGGACAGAACGTCAATAAAGTCTCCACCGCCGTCACCCTGCGGCATCGGCCGTCCGGGCTCAGCGTCACCGTCCAGGATTCACGGTCGCAAGCGACGAACCGGAAGCTGGCCCGCGCGCGTCTCCGCGAAGCAGTTATGGAGCGGCAACGCGAACGCCGCGCAGCCGACAAGGCACAGCGCGAGAAAACACGCCGGCAGAACTCGCCTCGGCCTCGGGCACTCAAGCGGCGCATTCTCGAGGGTAAGCGCAAGCGGTCGACTTTGAAAAAACTCCGAAGTTCGGTCGCGGATTGAAAAAGCCCCCAATCGCCTGACCGCAAAAAGTTTGCGTTCGATACGGCTGGCGACTGGCTCATCTCCGAATCGGTTAGGTAACCAACCAAAAATACACTATGAAAAAATTCATCCTTTTGGCGCCCGTGCTCGCGCTTTGCGCTTTTGCCATCAGCTCCTGCACGACTCCCACCACCACGACCACCACGACCTCGACCCGCGAAGAAGCCATCGTGACGCAGCCGTCCGCCGCCACGACCACGACGCGGCAGACCACGTCTTACTAGGACGGCGTTTGCGCTGAATGTTCGGCCCGAGGGCGGGCCGGCTCCAATTTGAGGGACACGCTCCGGCGTGTCCCTTTTTCTTTTGCACGAGATGGGATGGCGTCAGGGTTGGCGTTGTAGGGCGTCTGTGCCAGACGCCTGGCGTTTCGCAGAAACGCCCTACAGTCCTGCGTCCCGTGGGGACGGACGGAAATAGCCCGGCGGCTTCAGCGCCGGGATTGCTCGGATGGCGCTGTTCTCCGTCGCGGGAGCGACGGTTGAGAACCTGCGTGTGACCTTCAACCGTCGCTACGCGACGCGAGCCCTTGCCCTGATGAGGCCCCGGCACTGAAGTGCCGGGCTATCTTCGTTAAATCGCTACGCGATTTTTCTCACATACAAGGACGGCGGAGGCCAGATCGAATGCCGCCTCACAGCGCGCCGTTCAAATTTCGTCAAAGTCTCGTTAGGATTCGGTGACGGGCTCGACGGTTTCCTCTTCCGCCTCTTCTTCCTGGCTGACGACGCGGGCGATGGCCTGGAGTTTCTCCACCCCGCGCAAATCCATCAGCTTCACACCTTGCGCATTCCGGCCCGTCTCGCGGATTTCTTTCACCCGCGTGCGCACCATCTGACCCTTGGTCGTGATCAGCATCAGTTCGTCGCTGTCGGTAACGGTCAACGCGCCGACTACCTTGCCGGTCTTCTCGCCGGTCTTCATCGTGATGATGCCTTTGCCGCCGCGTTTCTGTTTCCGGTATTCGTCGAACTGCGTCCGCTTGCCGATGCCGTTCTCGCCCGCCACGAGCAACATGGATTGCGCATCCACCAGCGCGATGCCGACAATAAGATCGCCTTTCGCAGGCCGAATTCCCCACACGCCCACCGTGTTGCGACCCTGATCGCGCAACTGCTCTTCGTGGAAGCGCAGGCTCATGCCGTCGTGCGTGATGAGGACGATTTCGTTGTCGCCGTTCGTCAGCTTGGCGTCGATCAGGCAATCGTCTTCCTCGATGTTGATCGCGATAATGCCGCCTTTGCGCACGTTGCTGTAATCGGAAAGGTTCGATTTCTTTACGATCCCGGAGCGGGTCGCGAAAACGATGTGGAAATTTTCGTCCCACGTCTCATCGACGACGTTTGGCGCCATCCCGGATTTCTTCGCCTGCACGCGAATCGTGGCCGCGATTTTTTCCTCACTCCGAAGTTCGAGGAGGTTTGCGATCGAGCGACCCTTGGCCGCGCGGCCCATCTCGGGAATTTCGTAAACTTTTTCCACGTAAGCGCGACCGCTGGTGGTGAAAAACATCAGGTAATCGTGCGTCGTGGCAGTGAAGAGATGCTCGACGAAATCGCCTTCGTCCTCCTCGCGCGCGCCTTCGCGCGTGGTCATGCCGACCACGCCCTTGCCGCCGCGCCGCTGCGCGCGGAAGG
>JBGTJY010001077.1:0-6158 GCA_041744855.1 Candidatus Hydrogenedentales bacterium | reverse complement strand
ATTCGCGAAACGACCCAACTGGAAGGGTGCCGCGTCGTTGCGCCCGCGACGCACGATACGGCGTCGGCCGTGGCCGCGATTCCCGCGCAGGGCGAGGATTGGGCGTTCATCAGTTCGGGGACGTGGTCGCTTGTGGGTATGGAAACCGCAGAGCCGAATTGTTCCGCCGAGGCATTGCGCCACAATTTCACGAACGAAGGCGGCGTCGCCGGGACGTTTCGATTTCTCAAGAACATCATGGGCCTGTGGATCGTGCAGCGATGCCGGGACGACTTCGACGCTGAGCTCAGCTACGACGATCTCCTGGCTGCCGCCGCGGCCGCGCCTGCGTTCAGTACGTTGATCGATCCGGACGCCGAGGACTTCTATCACCCTGCATCGATGACCGCCGCGATCGATGCGTATTGCGCGCGGCGTGGGACTAGGCCGCCGGCGTCGCCCGGCGCGTACGTACGTTGCGCGCTGGAAAGTCTGGCGCTGCGATATCGGCAGGTGATCGAGGAATTGCAGTCGGTGCTCGGGCGAGATATCCGGCGCGTTCACGTGGTGGGCGGCGGAGCGCAGAACGCGTTGCTATGCCAGTGGACGGCGGACGCGGCGGGCATTCCCGTATATGCGGGGCCCGTGGAAGCGACGGCGCTGGGCAATGTGATTGCGCAGGCCGTGAGCGCTGGATCGATTGCGTCGTTTGCGGAGGCGCGGCGGGTCGTCTCGGAATCGCTGACGCCGCTTCGCTATGAGCCGAGGGATCTCCGCGCTTGGGACGGCGCTTACGCGCGATTTATCGAGATTGCCTCGTAGGGCGGCGCGTTTGAATTCCGTTTGGCTTGCGGTCACGCTCTTGGGATGAATCGTCTCGCGACAACAGACATCGATGCCGTCGTCCAGTACCACGAGCAAACGAAGCATCATCCGAATCGTTATGCGCGATCGATGGGCTATTTGGATTGGGCGACGCAGCCGGATCCGTTTCGGCGTTACGAGGGCGCGCCGCTGTTTCGATTGCCGTTTCAGGAGATGGATGTAACGCCGTCTTACGAGTCGCTGTATCGCGCGTGCGTTGCGCCGGTGGCGGTGAACGCAGAATCCGTCGGGCGGTTTTTCGAAATGAGTTTGGCGATTTCCGCGTGGAAGGAGTATGCGGGGTCGCGTTGGGCGTTGCGGTGCAATCCCAGCAGCGGGAATTTGCATCCGACCGAAGGCTATTTGATCTCGGGAGCCATCGATGGACTACGGGATGCGCCGGGCGTATATCACTATGCCGCGCACGAACATGGGCTCGAAGTGCGCGCGGAAATCTCGACGGATACCTGGAAACCGATCGAGGAGTCTTTCCCGTCGCACACGTTTTTCGTTGGATTGACCTCGATTTTTTGGCGCGAGGCGTGGAAGTATGGCGAACGCGCATTTCGGTATTGTCAACACGACGTGGGGCATGCGATCGCGGCGTTGAGTTATGCGGGCGCGGCGCTCGGCTGGCGGGTCGTGCATTTTCATGCGTTGAGCGACGACGACGTCTCCGCGGCGCTTGGGGTCGATCGCGACGAAGATTTTGGCGATTCGGAACGGGAGCATCCCGACGCGCTGTTCGCGGTTGTCCCCGCCGGCGAGTCGTCGGGAATTGTTGCGAGCGGTGAACGGTTCCGTGCGATTTCACAATCGACGTGGACTGGAAAGGCGAATCTGCTGAGCGCGGATCATGTGGAGTGGCGCGTCATCGATCAGGCTGCGGAGGCGTCGCGCGCGTATTCGGGGTTTGCCGCGGACGATCGCGGGGAAACTCCGTGTCTCTGCGCCGATACTAACCACGATTGCAATGCGTCAGCGCGGACAATTTTCTTGCAGCGCCGCAGCGCCGTCGATATGGACGGCCATACGGCGATTTCGCGCGAGACTTTCTACACGATGCTTGCGCGCACCTTGCCGCGGCTCGATCGGCCGCCATGGTGGACGCTTGGATTTCGGCCTGCGATCCATTTCGGATTGTTTGTACATCGCGTGAATGGAATCGAGCCGGGGCTGTATGGGTTCGTGCGAGATGCCCGCGCGATGGATGGGTTGCGCGCGGCGATGGATCCGAAGTTTCTGTGGGAACGCGCGCCTGGCGCTGGCGACGATTTTCCCTTGTACGGCCTGGCCTATGGCGATTGCACGCGGTTTGCCGCGCAGGCGAGTTGCGGGCAGGCGATCGCGGGCGAATCGGCGTTTAGTCTCGGGATGATCGCGGAATTTGAAGGCACGTTGGCGCGTGAAGGTGCGGCGGCGTATCGGCGATTATTTTGGGAGGCGGGGATGGCGGGGCAGGTGCTGTATCTGGAGGCCGAAGCTGCGGGAATTCGGTCGACTGGGATTGGCTGTTATTTCGATGATGTCGTGCACGATGCGTTCGGATTGAAAGGCCGCGCGTATCAGTCGATGTATCACTTCACGGTGGGCGGGCCGGTCGATGATGGCCGTTTGAGTACGTTGCCGCCATATACTGCTGCGCGCCGGGGGACTTCGGGCTGGGAATAGCCGTCGTAGAGCAAACTCACCACGGGGTACACGGGGCTCACTGGGAAATGATTCACCACAGATGAACACCGATGGGCACCGATGAACACCGATATACAGAGGTTTGGAGTAAAGAGGTCCCCGCTTACTGCGGGGACGACGTTGGGAGTGAACTTCTCCGTAAAAAACAAAGAAGTTGACGGATTGTAGTACGGGGAGAGTTTTACACGAGGGTACGTTGGGACGACGCTCTGATTTGTAGCGCTGCTTTTCAAGCGGCGCGATTTCGTTGAACTGGGCGACAGGGTAATTCACTCGCCGCTTAGAAAGCTGCGCTACAAACAACCGCTGCGACATTTTGGAAAACCAAAGCGGGAACGACGGTAAGAAAATAAATCAGAAGCGCAGCGTGCTTTCAATGAAGAAGTAGTCTGTGTCGCGTTCGCCGGTTCCGCCGCCGAATAGGAGGCCGTTGCCTCTGAAGAAGTTACCCTCTTTGATGCCTTCGGCTGCGAAGAAATGGGAGTAGCCGGCTTGGAACGTGAGGTCGTCGGAGTACGCGTATTCCAGCCGCGTGCGGATTTCCCATCCGAGTTCGTCGCTGTGGGCGAATGCGTAGAACGGGAAAATGAAGAGGCCGTTGGTGTGGGTCCGTTCGTCGGTTTCGAACCAGACTGCTTCGATGCCGGCGTGCAGTGCGGTCGCGGGCTGGAAATCGGCGCCGGCGCGCGCGATGACGACGTTGCTGAGGTCGGAATCGTCGAGGAAGTCGCTGTAATTCCAATCGCTGAAGAGGCGATTGAATGCAGCGCTCGTATCGTGCTGGTAGAAGGGAATCCAATTGCGGATGAATGCGCCGAGGTTGTCGTCGCGTTTGTCGCTGCCCTCAAAATACGCCGCGCCGATAAAAGGCCGCGGCTGCCATGGAATATCGATCGTGTATCCGAATTCGGCGTTGAACGCGAGGAAATCGAATTGCGCGTTGTCGTCGCCGTAGGGTCCGCCGAAGGGTACGAACGAATTGCCGGTGAGCGTTGTCGCGGGATCGGGACTGAAAAACAGCTTGGTGATGTTCACAGCGTCGAGCCGTTGGTAGGCGAATTCGGCTTCGAAGTCGAAGCGTCCGATGCGGCCGGCCGCGCGGATTCCGAACGTGTGAATGGACGTCGTGTCGTCATATCGATCGACGCCGAAAAAGTCTTCGATGCTGTCCGAAACTTTTCCGACGATCAGCGTTGGCATTTCGGGGTCGGGACTGTTGGGCGTGTCGTAGGGAAAACCGAGCCGCGAGCCGCGTCCGTCGCGAAGAAATATCCAGTAGGCCTCGATCGTTGTATCGCGTAGACCTGTATAGGCCGCTTGCGCGAAATAGAGATCAATGTCGCTGTCTTCTTCTATGGGAGAATTCTCCGCGAGGTGAAACCAACCGGCATCCAGCGAGAAGTTTTGGCGACCCCATTGCGCGCGAATTCCGTCGAAGGAAAGGCCTCGGAAAAACGCGTCGGTGTCGTTGTTGCCGATGAGCCATTCGGAGCCGAGGCGGAGTTCTTGGCGTCCGAGTTTGAGCGCGATGGGAACGCGCCACAGGCTGTCGAGTCGCAGGTAGGCTTCGTAGATCTCGATGTCGTCGGTCGTCGCGGCGCGCGCGTCGGCGCCGGTCAAGTAATCGGAGCGGAAGTCTTCGCCCGCGATGGCGTAGTCATCGAACCCGATGTGCGCGGAGATATCGTTTGAGAAGTCCGCCGCGACGCCGAGCCGTGTTCGTTGCTCGATGAAGGACGCGTCGTGTCCGGGGGAATCGGGCGTGAATACTCCTGGCGCGCGCGGATGCGAATAGGCGTTGCCGCGAATGCGCAGCTCGCCATTGACGGTGATCTTTTCGAGCTCCGCTGCCGCGAACAGAGGCATGCAAAACCAAACGAACGCCGCCGAGCAATATCGCCTGGCACCACATTGGCTTCGGCAGCGTCGAGAATTGGTTGCGACTGCATCCCCCGGCTTTTTCGAAACAGTGGTCATTTGGCGGGAATTCTAGCGTGTCGCGCTGGGTGCCAGTCCAGCGCGAAGAGGCACGCGAATTACTTCGCGATTTCGGGACGAATCTCCGCGACGGGGATAGCAGGCGCGTGCGGCGAGTCATCCGAGAAAATCTTGATGTTCCGCCACGCGTCGCTTCGGAATCGCCAGACCACGACGCCCGACAATAGGATGACGTAGATGGTGCAGCCGATCCACGCGCCCGCCGCGCCGAGCCCGAGGGTGAACGCGAAGAGACAGGCGAGCGGGAGGTTGAAGCAGTACGCGCCGATGGTCAGGACGATCATGATCCACCGCGTATCGCCCGCGCCGCGCAACGCGCCGATCAACACGATGGTCATCGCGTCGAATGTCGCGAACGCGGCCGCGAGAATGAGCAGAATCCGGCCAATGCGGATGACCTCGGGGTCGGCGCTGAACGCGCGCATGAGGAAACCGCCGAACACGCCAAAGGTGATGCCGGCGATGAACATGAACGTCATGCCGATTTTCATGGCAGTGAATGCGCGCGCCTTCGCGGTGTCGTAGTCCTTGCGGCCAATCCATTGCCCGACGATTGCGGTTGAAGCATGGCCGAGCGCCATGGCGGGGATGAACGACAGGTGCATGTAATTCAGGGCGGAGGTGTGCGCGGCGAGCGCGATGGCCCCGAAGCTGCCGACGATAAAACTCGTGAAGATGGACCAGCCGAAGACGTCGAGGAATCCCGACACGCCCGCGGGCCAGCCGACGCGGAGTAAATCACGGCACTTGCGCCATTCGAATTTAATGGCGGAGCGCGAGGAATAGACTTTGTTGACGCCCTGGCTCACGAACACGCAATGGAGCACGGCGGTTTGAAAGGCGAGCGAGATTACGGTCGCCCATGCGGCGCCTTCGATGCCGAGTTCGGGGAATCCGAATTTCCCAAAGACGAGCAGGTAATCGAGAAGGACGTTCAGGAGGTTCGCGGAGACGCCTACGGTCATTGGGACGACGGGCCGGCTGATTGCTTGGAAGAAACTCGATAGCGCGACTTCCCAAGCCATGAAGACGATACCGATGATTCGGATGCGAAAGTAGGCCGTCTCAAGTTGCGTTACCTGTTCGGGATGGTTCATCGAGCCGAAGAGGGGCCCCGCTAGCGGCCAAAGGATTAACGCGACCGCCCCGCCGCCCATCGCGATGTAGACGCCGTGCCACGCGAAGCGGGCGCAGTCGGCGTGATTGCCTTTGCCGAACGACTGCCCGACGAATGCCGCGACGCATCCCGCGATACCGGTGAAAATGAGGGCGAATGTATACACCCAGACCGCGCTGGAGCCGACGGCGGCGAGGTGTTCCACGCCGAGCCTGGATACGAAAATTTTGTCCGTGAAATCCATGAGCGCGAACGAGACAGCGCCGAGCATGATCGGCCCCGCCATGCGGAGCACTTCGGACAGACCGGTCCAGCGGTCATTTTTTGGAGAATGGCGAAGCATTGCGAAAATCTCAGGGTTTAAAACCTGATGCGCTGGGCAGGGTTCCCAACGGTACCATAAAACGTCTCTTAGGTGCCGGGGTTATGCGCACTTCCGGCGCGTAGACGCCTTCAATCGAGTCGGGGAGGTGCATCCTTCCCTCTCACACCACCGGGCATACCTGCT
>JBGTJY010001076.1:0-2102 GCA_041744855.1 Candidatus Hydrogenedentales bacterium | reverse complement strand
TCGTCGAATTGAAGGTATTGGTCTCGATCAGGTCGGCGCCGGCCTCCAGGTACTGGTCGTGGATCTCGCGGACGATTCCCGGCTGGGAGAGGACGAGGAGGTCGTTGTTGCCTTTGACGTCGTGCACGTGATCCCTGAAGCGCTCGCCGCGATATTCCGCCTCGCCCAGGGCGTAGGTCTGGATCATCGTGCCCATCGCCCCGTCGAGGATCAGGATGCGCGTTTTGAGGGCGGCTTCGAGCTTTGGCAGGCGGTCGGAAGTCATCGGGTGGCGACGCGCGCCGAAGATCGGCGCAAGTTGCTGATTGCAAAGGGCCGAATTCTAGCACGCGAGGCGTGTATACAGCTTCCACGCGATCCAGCCGAGCGCGGCGAACGCCAAAGACGGCAGATCGGTATCGACCGCGAAAGGCCCGATCATTGCAGGGCCGGCGAGGGCGCGAGCAGGGCCTCAAACGCCGGTCGCCGGGCGCCGAGGTTGGTGAGATTATGTCGGAGTTTTTCTTACCCGCTTTGTCGGCGGTACCCTACAGCCTTGTCGGGGATTCTCGGATACGTTAACCCAGTCGAAATGGCCCTTTGCAACCGCTGGAGCGCTGGTGGACAGGGGCTGAGCGGGGCGCCAGACCTTCTGACTGTGGAGCCGCGATCAACTCGACAAGTCCCGCGCCGCGCCCGGCGCCAATTCCAACATGAAGAGGAACACCATGCAAACCAAGCGACTGACCAGCAAGCCCACGCATGAAGTCATCGCCGCAATCGCGGCGCTCGATCTCACCTCCGTAAAAGCGCGAGTCATGGATGCGGAGCTGGGCGAAGGCTGGACCCGGGAATACGCCGACTCGATCGAGACCGCATACAAGAAGTATCTGACCATGCTCGTCAAGTATCAGGAGCATGCGGAAGACATCCTGCTCGCGAAAGACGTCGACGAGTTCTGGCATACCCACATCCTGCAGACGATGAAGTACATGGACGACTGCGAGGCCGTATTCGGAACGTTCCTGCATCACAGCCCTCATGTCGGCGAAGTGACGCAGGCCGACCACGAAAAGCGGGCGGTGCTGGCGGATAAGACCAGAGAGCTCTATGAGCGGGAATTCGGCAGCGCGCGCCATGCCGAGGCGGCTTGGGCCGGTCAGTTCGGCGAGGTCGGTGATCCGGCGATGTCGAACGTGGCAATTCGATCTGAGGAAGCTGCAATGTCGAACGTTGCCATTCGCGCGAACAACGCGGCGATGTCCAACGTGGCATTCCACCCCACCCGTGCCGCCATGTCCAACGTCGCGTTTCGAGCCGATAGCGCTGCGATGTCCAACGTCGCGATTCGGGCCGACAACGCCGCAATGTCCAACATCGCGATCCGGGCCGACAACGCCGCAATGTCCAACATCGCGATCCGGGCCGACAACGCCGCAATGTCCAACATCGCGATTCGCGAAGACAACGCGGCCATGTCCAACGTCGCCATTCGCGTGCCCAGCGGCACGATGTCGGGCGTGGATATACGAGCCCAATAGAAAGAACCACACTCACGACGCAGGGAGCCGGCTTACGCGGCATCTCCTTAAAGGCCGGAGCAATCCGGCCTTTTTTTGTTGGGCTGCGAACGGTCCGCCCCGACGGGAGACCCACCGCAGCCGTTGCTGCATAATTGCCGATGAATATGGCGGTGGCGACAAAAGCAGGGGACGGCGTGACACGGCGGGCATTGTGGTCGATGGTTTTCCCGTGGCTCGCGCTCGCGCTAGGCATTCCAGCCTCTGTCTTCCTGTTCACCTACATAGAGCGCTCGGTCGAGAACGTCGCTCGCCTGCGCTTCGAGCGCGAGGCCAAGGATGCCAACGGCATCATCGAAGGGCGCCTGCGCTCTCACAGCGACGTGCTATATGCGCTGCGGTCACTGTTCGCAACCGACAACGCCATCGACCGGCTTCGCTTCCGCCGCTTCATCGAGTCGCTCGATCTTTATCAACGGTATCCCGGCTTCGTTTCGCTCAACTACGCCGCCCACGTTCCCGCCGCCCACAAGCAGCGGTTCGAGGAGTCGGTACGCCGCGACACCTCCGTCGACCCGGGCGGATATCCGACTTTCGCCATCA
>JBGTJY010001075.1:0-1971 GCA_041744855.1 Candidatus Hydrogenedentales bacterium | reverse complement strand
GCTGCTATTCGCGCAATCCACATTTGCGGCCCCTACGAGCTGCCGCCCGAAAAGTACGCGACTTGGAACGAGATCGTGGTCACCTTCGACCCGCGCGATATGGCGGGCTACTAAGGCTGTCGCGACGAACCGAATATGATGAGGATGATGATGAAGAGATCGAACGCCCTCGCACGCTCTGTCTTTGGCGTCCTGCTCGCGCGAGTGGCATTTGCCGCGCCCGCGCATGCGGCCCTCGAGATCGACTTGAACAAGGGCGTCGTCGAGCCGATCCCGATCGCGATTGCGGACTTCCTGGGCGCGAGCCCGCGCGATCAGCAGACCGCGGCGGATGTCGCGGGCGTTGTGCGCGGCGATCTTGAACGTTCGGGTCTCTTCGCGCCGCTCGATCCGCGTTCCTATTTGGAAAAGATCACGAACTTCTCGTCGTTCCCGCGCTTCGGCGACTGGCGTACTATCAAGGCGCAAGGCCTCGTCACCGGCCAAGCGACGCGCCTCTCGGACGGACAGCTGCAAGTCGATTTCCGCCTCTGGGACATCTTCGCCGAACAGCAGATGATCGGCATGAGCTTCAAGACGACGCCGGAAAACTGGCGCCGCTTGGGCCACCTCGTGGCCGACGCGATCTACGAGCGTCTGACGGGTGAGACGGGCTATTTCGACACCCGTATCGTTTTCATTTCGGAATCGGGCCCGCGCACCAAGCGGCGCTATCGCCTCTCGATCATGGACCAGGACGGCGCCAACCCGTCCTTCCTGACCGGCGGCGATTACATCGTGCTCTCGCCGCGCTTCTCGCCGACGACGCAAGCCATCACCTACATGTCCTACGAGCGTCAGGTGCCGTCGGTCTTCGTCTTCGATTTGCAGACGGGCCAGCGCGAAGTCATCGGCCAGTACGCCGGCATGACCTTCGCGCCGCGCTTCACGCCGGACGGCAACCGCGTGGTCTTCAGCTACTCGCGCGACAACAACGTCGATGTCTACGTCGCCGATCTGCGCTCGCGCCGGCCACAACGTCTGACGGCCGATCCGGGCATCGATACCTCGCCGTCCTTCTCGCCCGATGGATCGCGCATCGTTTTCAACTCCGACCGCGGCGGCTCGCCGCAGCTTTACGTGATGAACGCCGACGGCTCCGGCCAGCAGCGCGTCTCGTTTGGACAAGGCCGCTACACGACGCCCGTGTGGAGTCCGCGCGGCGATCTCATCGCCTTCACGCGACAGGCGGGCCAATCGTTCTCCATCGGCGTGATGCGGCCGGACGGACAGGGTGAACGCATCCTGACGACGAGTTTCTCTGATGAAGGTCCGACATGGTCGCCGAACGGCCGCGTGATTCTATTTACGCGCACAACTGCTGGTCGCGGCGGCGCGGGCGGTGGATCCTCGATCTGGTCCGTGGACCTGACCGGTCGCAATCTGCGACGGGTCATCACCCCGGGTGAGGCGTCGGATCCCGCCTGGTCCCCGCTCAATCGCTAAACATTTGCGACAAGTTTGATGGATGGAACGCGCAGATTAACAGGGATTTAGACACAAATTCCGCCGTTGCGCTTGACGGTGCGCTTGCACACCGATCCCGCATGAGAGCAAAGTCGTAAGCAACGGTCTCTAGAATTCTAGGCCGCGTCACGTGGTGAGGGAGTAGCGGGATGATTCGCGTCACAACGACGATCAAGTTTGGAACGGTACTACTTGCGGCGGTGTTGCTCGCCGCATGTTCGTCGACAAAGGAAGAGGCACCCGCGCCGGTGGCTCAAGGTCCGTCGTCGACCATCACGCCGGGTTCCGCGGAGGATTTCCGCGTCAATGTCGGCGACACCGTGTTCTTCGAAACGGATCAACATTCGGTCCGCGTCGATGCACAGGCCGTGCTTCAAAAGCAGGCGGCATGGTTGAAGCAATATCCGCAGACGAAGTTGCTGGTCGAAGGCCACGCCGACGAACGCGGCACGCGCGAATACAACC
>JBGTJY010001074.1:0-2339 GCA_041744855.1 Candidatus Hydrogenedentales bacterium | reverse complement strand
GCGTGATGTCGATATCGGTGTCGGCGGAAAGGAATGTGCCTTCGACCGATAGTTCCTCGAGCGCGCGCGGACTGAGGTCGCCTTTGGCCATGGCGCGCGCCATGCGCAGGACGGCGTTGTCACGCGCGCGGATCGGGAAATAGGTGATGTTCACGGGAATGACGACGGTTTTTTTGGCGAGAATTTGGTCGACGTTGTCGATGCCGAAGCGTTCCTTCGTTTCGTCGAGTCCGATTTTTTTCGGGCTGTCGTAGATGCAGCGGAGTTTGTAGCGATAAAACTCGGCACGCAGGGCAAGGGTGGCGGCGCCTTTGTGCGGGGCGCGGCGTGCGGAGACGCTGTCGTTGTAGACCGAATACGCCCCGGCGGGATCGAGCACCTTTTTGTCTTTGATCATTTGACCTTCGGGAAAAATGATCCAAGGATGATCGCCTTTGAGCAGCGAGTGAACGATGACCTTGTCGCGATCGGGGTCCTTGGTCGAGACGGTGCCCATCTGGCGCAGGAACTGGCCGATACGCCCGACGAATAAATCGCCCGCGGCGAGCGACCAGACTTCACGGCCGGTGTTCTTGTAGAACGAGTAGGGCAGCAGGAGTGTTTCGAGGCGCGTGAAGTGGTTGACGACGAAGAGGATCGCCATGTCGTCTTCGATCACGTGGAGGTTGTGCATGCGCACGTCGGCCTTGATCATCTTTGTGGCGATGTTCAAGGCCCACTTCGTCGTGGTGAATGCGAATCGCGTCATGGCTCTGCCTTCCCCCGTCCAGCCGTTCGCTGTGAACACGATACTGCATTGTTGGGCGCGTGACAAATTGCCCGCGCTGTCATTCCTGCGCAAGTTCTTCCAAAACTTTGCGAAGCTGTTATTTGTAGCGCTGCTTTTTAAGCGGCACGTCTCGTTGCTATCCGACGACGAATCCTACACGCCGCTTAAAAAGCAGCGCTACAAATGGCAGCGTGAAGCGGATCGGCCAACCTTAACTTTGATTATCGGGGTTCGATGGATTGGTTGAGGCGGTAGACGAACGCCAGGATTTCGGCGACGGCGCGGTATAGGTTCTCGGGGATTTCTTGATTCACGTTGAGGCGGGCTAGCACTGCGACGAGGTCGGGGTCGTTGTGGAGCGGGACGTCGTGTTCGCGGGCGAGTTCGAGGATGCGATCGGCGACGTAGCCGGAGCCTTTCGCGATGATGCGGGGGGCGTTGTCTTTTTCGAGTTGGTAACGTAGCGCGATGGCTTTGCGGTTGGTGGGTGTGTCCTCCCCCATGTCACACCTCGATGTTCATCGGGCTGGCTCGTTGAAATAGGGTTGCGAGCCGTTGCCAACGGTCGATGGTCGATTTCGCTACGACGATGTGGGCCTCGGCGAAACCTGCAGCGCGGAGTCCCTCACCGAGCTCGGCGCGTGCGAGGTCTATGGCATCGCGCGTGGCGTCGTCGGCTGCTTCGATGCGGCATCGGCACTGATCGCCGTGGGCGTGCAGGTCGATCCACAAATCGCCCAGCTTCGTGGTGCTGAGTTCCATCACGAGGCGTTCGTTGCGCGGTTCGGAGTCGAGACGATTCGCGTGAGCATCGGGGAAGGCGTGGATGCGGGCGTGCTGCAGGGGGCTTGTCGGCGGAAATGGGACTTCCATGTAGAGATACGGGGACTCGAGCGAGCGGAGATTCTGGAGGGAACTCGCGGCGAGGCGCTCGGCGATCTTGTCCAGCGCTTGACCGAATTCGCGTGCGGCGCCGTTTGCCTGGAGGTGGGCTTGCAAGGCGCGATCGTTGCGCAGTGTGCCGAGCAACAGGCGGAGGTCGGCGACGGGATCGTCTGATGCGTTGGCGCGGGCGGCGAGTGTGGCTTCGAGAGAGGTTGCGGCTAGCTCGCGGGCGGTGCGGAGCGCATCGAGGTAGTCGGCGCCGCGCGCGCCCGACCGAGGGCCGAGGAGTTTTTCGATTTGCGGCGCCAGTTCGCGTGAGATGGCGCCTGCGTCGGCGGCGCGGGATAGCCACTGTACGACGCGCGATAAATCGCGGCCGAGATTTCCATCAGCGGATAGAAGCGCGAACAGCGTGCGGAGTGTGTTGCCTGTGACGGGCAGCGCCGTTGGGATTAGGCGGGCGGCCGTTTCGGCTGGTACTTGTTGGGAGAGCGTAAGGGCAGTCAGGACGCGATCGAGGAGGCTGGCGAGCGTTGCGGTTGCGGCGGTTTGTTGGGGAACGGATGCGCTGGGGGCGGATTGGATGTGGATCGCGTTTGCGGCGCGATCGAGGCGGACGGTGACGACTTGTCCTTCGACGAACGGCGCGCCTTGGGGCAATGGGATTAGCGCGGTGCCCACTTTG
>JBGTJY010001073.1:0-10521 GCA_041744855.1 Candidatus Hydrogenedentales bacterium | reverse complement strand
CCGCGTTCGTGCGGATGGCATCTCCGATTCGGCGCCGCGCGTCGAGACGGCGGGAGAGCTTCCGGCTCACGATGCCGGCTTCGGTTTGAATCATGAACAGCGCGCCAGCGAAGCCGATAATCGGAAAGTCACGGATAATTTTACGGATAGCGTTCATTCAAGTTACTCAGGTAGAAGTTATCAGTCGTATTTTGATGCATGCGACGCGCGAATTGTAAGGCTCGCCGGCGGGTTCAGCAATCGCCATTGTTCCGCTCCGCGCGCCGGTGCAATACTCTCCGCCCGTTGCGCTATTCACAACTCAAGGGTGCGTTCATGAAACTCGCCGTCATTGGCACCGGATACGTCGGCCTCGTCACCGGCACGTGTTTCGCCGAAGTCGGTCACGAAGTCACGTGCGTCGATGTCGACGAAGCAAAAGTCGCCGCGCTCAAGTCGGGCCAAATCCCTATCTACGAACCCGGACTCGACGACATGGTCGCGCGCAACGTTGCCGAGCGCCGCCTTGCTTTCACCACGAACCTGGATGACGCAGTCCGCGACGCCCTCTTCGCCTTCATCGCCGTTGGCACGCCGCCGCTCAAGGACGGCACGGCGGATTTGAGCTACGTCGTCGAGGTGGCGCGCGGAATCGGGCGCGCGATGAACGGGTACAAAATCGTCGTCACGAAATCCACGGTGCCCGTTGGGACCTCCGAGAAAGTTCGCGCCGCAATCAAGGACGAACTCGACAAACGACGGGAGACCCACGAATTCGATGTGGTCTCGAATCCAGAGTTCCTGCGCGAGGGCTCGGCGATCGACGATTTCATGAATCCCGATCGCATCGTGATTGGTTGCGACGACCCGCGCACGATGGTGTTGATGAACGAGCTGTACTCCACCTTTGCCAGAGACAACCGGCCCATTCTCAAAATGAGCACGGCGTCCTCGGAGATGACTAAGTACGCCGCGAATTCGATGCTTGCGGCCAAGATTTCGTTCATCAACGAGATCGCGTCAATCTGCGAGCGCGTGGGCGCGGATGTCGAGGATGTGCGGCGCGGCATCGGTTCCGACCACCGCATCGGCTACGAATTCATCCACCCCGGCATCGGTTATGGCGGCTCGTGTTTTCCCAAGGACGTGAAAGCCCTCATCGGCACGGCCAAAGGCGCGGGACTCTCACCCGCGTTGCTCGACGCGATCGAAGTCGTGAACGAACGCCAAAAAGGCGCGCTCGTCCGGAAGATTCTCGACTACTTCAAGGGCGACATTCGCGGAAAAAGTTTCGCGGTGTGGGGACTCTCCTTCAAGCCCGAGACCGACGACATGCGCGAAGCGCCGTCGCAAGTGATCATCAACGCCCTGCTCGACCAAGGCGCGGAAATCCGCGCCTACGACCCCAAGGCCATGGTCGAGGCCCGACACTATCTCGGCGACCACGAACACATTGCATATGCTGAAACCAACTACGACGCGCTCGAAGGCTGCGACGCGCTCATCCTCGTCACGGAATGGGCCGCGTTCCGCAATCCGGATTTTTCGCGCATCAAGCAACTCCTCAAAACGCCGGTGATTTTCGACGGCCGCAACATTTACTCGCCCGAGGTCATGCGCGCGTTCGGCTTCGACTATCTCTCGATAGGCAGAAACGAAGTCCGCGCGCGCCGTTAGTTCCAAATCCATTTCGACCACAATGTCCGCGATTTGCCCGATTCCCCGTCTATACTGGCGGAAACGGTCACGCGGCTTATGTGGAACACTCTCTTTTCAGCGGATTGGCGGACGATTCAACGCGTTCTCGATGGAGATCGCGAGGCATTCGCCGCGCTCGTCGACCGGCACTTTGCCTCTGTCAGGGCCTTCGCCTATGGGCGGGTCGGCAACGTGCACGACGCCGAGGACGTGACCCAAGAAACATTTCTCAACGCGTACAAGTCTCTCGGCTCGCTCAAGCAACCGGCAAAATTCGGCTCGTGGCTTCTCGCCATCGCGGCCAATGTCTCGAACACGTTGCTCAGCGCGCGGAACCGCACCCCTACCGTCCCCACCGAGCCGCTCCAATTTCCCGACCCAGCGCAAGAGGAACTGCATGCGATGTTGCGAAGTCACGTTCAAGCGCTCGACGAGAAGTACCGCGACGTGCTTTTGCTCCACTACTTTGCGGGACGATCCACGAAGGAGATTGCGGGGCTTCTGAACGTCTCGAAGGACGCCGTGCAAAAACGCCTGCAGCGCGGCCGCGATCAACTCGGTGAGCGTCTAGTAGCGGAACTCGGAGACGCCCTCGCCCCGCTGCGTCCGAATAAAGAAAACGAACGCCGCGTGATGTCCGCAGTAGTCGCGCTGCCGAACGTGCAGAGCGCGCGGCCTACTTTCGCTCCCATGCCGGAGCCCGCGTCGATGCCTGCCGGCATCTACCTCGCGCTCGGAACACTGAGCATCGGACTCGTCGGAGCCTTCACCTGGTTTAACTCGGAACAGGCCGCGCGCGAAGAGGAAGTCTATGCACCTGGCTCAGCCGCACAGGTGAGTCAAACCATGGAAAGCGACGATGAATCCCCCTCGACGAACGCCGCTTCGCCTGTCGAACTTGCTGCAGCTTCCTCCACGCGGACGGTCGGCGGTGGCTTTCAGATCGCCGGACTCGTCACCAACGCGAAATACGAACCGGTTTCCGGCGCAATCGTCCGCGGGTATGCGTTGAGCGCTGACGTAACGGAAACTCGAACCGACGATGAAGGTGAGTTTATTTTTCAGAACCTCCCTCCACAGGCCTATCGGATACGCGTGACGCACGACGAGTATCAAAAAACGTTCATCCCAAATGTGGCGCCGGGCAGAACGGACCTGCACTTCATCCTCGAACCTTACCCGTCGGTCCAATTACAGGTGTTGGATGTGATCAACCAATCACCGGTTGAACACTTCGCCTATCTAAACAGGGTCGACGGAGTCGGGGGCGAAGTGAACGATCCCAGTGGCCGATTCGAACTCGACCGCATCATCCCTGGAAAACCAACAGGTATTGAAATACGGGCGTCCGGTTATCGCGACGGCGGTTGTGAGCTGGTCGTGAACGGCCCCCGATCCGAAGTCCAGAAAATCTACTTGCGACGGAATACGATCTTAACGGGCATCGTCCTCTCCCCGAATGGGGCGCCGGTGTGGCAAGCGGCAATACAAGCGGAACTGGACCTCGCCACAACCGACCCCGACGGACGCTATCGACTGGAAACGCGGTCCGATACACCTCACCGCGTTTACGCGCATCATCCGGAGCACGGTGTCGGCTACTCGGACGTCATTCCGGATCCGGCCGCCTGGGAAATCGAATCAACAATACGCCTTCAGCCCGCCGGCGCAATTCAAGTGAGTCTAAGCGGAGCAGTCAGCGCCGGCGCGAGCTACCAAGCACGCATTGACTATGAATCCGGCGAATACGCCGATTTCAAAGTCGATTCCACGAGATGGGCGCCCTACGTCGATGCGTGGGGAAATCAGCGTGGCGATCCCAATCCCGGTCACGTTGGACCACTCTTTCCAGGCGGCGCGCGGCTTTCGTACAAATACATCGTTTACGACAACCTGGATTCGTCGTCTGGCATGAACAGAACCTCGATTCAGTTCTACAAACCTCTAATTGTCGAACCTGGAAAAACGACCCACGTATCGTTTCGTGTTCCCGACGCCTTCGGCACAGTAAAGCTCAGCATCCCGGAGTGGAATTCCGAAACTCGCTGGCCTTGGAGTCAAGTCGGTTTCGTGGGGGACGAATGGCGCGTCGGTGCAAACAATACGCGCGAGCGCAGCAGCGAGGTCATCTACGAACAGATTCCCGCGGGACCCTCCAACTTGACCAAGGTGGTGTACGAAGATGGATTCGCATTCTTAGTTGCCATTCCCGTCGACGTGCCGCCAAACGGCGAGGTGACGATACCGTACGAAGCGGACCTCACGACGGGAATTCACGTGTCGGCGCCTGCTCAAATCGGCGACGACTACGTGGTCTATCAAATCGTCGAACTGCTCGACTCCTCTGAAGGAGACGGCATGATTTCCGCGCGAGATCATCCGACATTCCTCGGCCTCGTGCCGGGCGACTATCGTGTTCGCCTAAGGCTGTCTCGGCTCAATCGGCCGTCCACAAACCTGCACGAGTCTCAGGTACCAGTATCCGCGGGACAGGTCACTGAAGTCGGGATGCCGGAGCCTTGACGCTCGCACGTGGCTCGGGCCAATCTTTGGCCATCCTCTCGAATTCCGCACCCAACGTTGGCCAGTCGTGAAGCGTCGTCGGATCGAAATCCGCTCCATTCGGCCACACGAGGGTGTGCACTTCTGGGTCAAGGGTAACGCTGTTGAAAACCATCGGATCCCGGAGCGGCCCGTATAACTGCCCTCTCAACACCGGTTCGAAATCGATCTCTTGAACCGTCTCGTCTTCGAAATCCACGCGGATTCGATACAAGCCGACGAGTTCGAAACCGATGACCCGATGATGTGACATCACTACCGTTTGTTGAGAAGTGTTCGCAACGCTTTGTTCACGGCGTCAGAATCGGGGAAGTGGGCGCGAACGTCGGGATCCAGCATGACTGCGCCGTCTTCAAGCGTGAAATGGTGCTCTTCAACCGTTCCATTCTCATTCGTGATCAGGACGCTGTGCCCGGCCCGATATTGGCGATAGTGCTTGCCACGGACGCCGCCGGTGAAGTCGTATTCGTCCCTCATGTCTATATCCGTGTTAATGGAACTATCCTCGCTTTGTGATCCGATTCAACCAATACCCTGGACGTCGTTTTTGATGCGCGACAGCGATTACCGACAGATTGCGCCTGTCTGATGCGTAAACAATGGAATAAGGAAACTTCTGTATCGCGAGCGAGCGGACTCCAGGCCGCAGCTCTCTTCCGGCTTCGGGAAATTGCTTGATAATCCGTTCGATCTTCTTCACTTCCATGTGAAATCGTTTTCCCAAGCCCTTCGCGCGTAGCTCCAAGAACGCAATTTCGTTCAGTAACTCTTCTCTCGCGGACTCATGATACTCGACGCGCATCAGTCATAAAGCCGCTCGGCACTCCTGTGCACCTCGTCTGCCGACGTCGCACGCGCCCGGCCTTCGCGGAGTTCGGTTAGCCGACGTTCCGCCTCGTCCGCCCACAGGCGTTCAGCCTCCTCCTCAGAGAGATCATCGAGGCTCGCGAGAAGGCGCTCAGCCAGCGCAGCGCGATCGTCGATGTCCAAACTCAAGGCGTCATGGGTTACCTCGGTCAGGTTTGGCATTGCGTCGCTCCCACTAATTCACATACACAAACTCATTCAGACTCAACAACACCTGGCAGAAATCCGCGAGCGCAATTTCATATTCGCCCCGCGCTTCCGTCTGCTCCCTCAAAAATGCTTCGCCACGCTCAATTTCGAGTCGGCTCGCTGGACGCGCGAGCGCGAGCGTGTAGGCATGAGCGACCTGATTGCGGATTTCCTCGCCCGCGTCCGCCATGACGCGTTCGGCGAATCGCACCGACTGATCGCTCACGAATTCGCTGTTCATCATCGCGAGCGATTGCGTCGGCACTGTCGTGTTGTTGCGGCGCGAACAGCTTGCCGTCGCGTCGGGCGCATCGAACGATTGCATCATCGGCATCAGCACCGAGCGGCGTATGTTGATGTACACGCTGCGGCGCCAGGTCTCCGGACCGTCGACTACGTCTTTCGGCCACTTGTTGGTCGAGCCTGTGGCGATCGCGTCCGGATGCATGAACGGGTGAATCGGCGGGCCGAACATCGTGGCATTCAAACAGCCCGACACCGCGAGCATTGAATCGCGGATCGCCTCCGCCTCGAGCCGCAGGGGTTCGCGGCGCCACAGGTACAGGTTGTTCGGGTCAACTGCGTCTTTGCCCGCATCGTGCGCGCTCGATTGTCGGTAGGCGGCGCTCGTCACGATCACCTTGTGAATCGGTTTCAATTTCCAGCCGTCCGCGATCAGCTCAGTCGCCAGCCAATCGAGCAACTCCGGATGCGTCGGCCGATCGCCTTGCATCCCGAAATCGTTGGGTGTGCCCACGATGCCCCGCCCGAAATGGTGATGCCACAAGCGATTCACGATGACGCGCGCCGTCAGACGACCCGCGCCGTTTTCCACGTCCGTGAGCCATTCCGCAAGCGCCGTGCGTTGATACGTCGTCTCGCCGTCTTCCCGGCGATAGCGTGCCGGCGCGAATTCTTGCGCATCGCCGCCGGGCAATACTTGCAAGAATCCTAGCGTGACTTCTTCGCCTTTCAAATCCGGATTCCCACGCGCGAGGAAGTAGCTCGTCGCCGGCTCCGTCTTCTTGTCTGTAATGGCGAGCGCGGTCTGTGGCGACTTCGGCGGACGCGCTTCCACGGCCGCCACCGCAGCTCTCAAAGTCTCCCAAGTTTGAATCTGGGCAGCGTCCATCAACGGTGTTAAGTCTTCGCGCTCGACTTTGAGCTGCGAGTTGAATGCATCGGACAGTCGTTGGCGCTCCGCCTTGTCTTCATCGCCGGTCGATTTCAGGACTGCCTTGTCGCGATCGCTAATGTCGAGGGCGTCGATCTTCACGAGGCGCACCTGGCGCCGAAACGGTTCCAAAAGCTGTCCCTCGGCCCGCTTCGCTTGGCCGAGTTCGCGATCCCATTCGCGCTTCTTTGCAAGGTATGCATTGCGTTCCTCGCGCGAAGTCAAGAGCACGTCGTAGCGTTTCGTCGTCGTGAACGCTGACAGCATGCGGTAATAGTCGCGGCTCGGAATTGGATCGTACTTGTGATCGTGGCAACGCGCGCACGCCATGGTCAGCCCTAGAAACGCCGACGCCGTCGTGCTCGCCATGTCGTCGAGTTCGTCGTAAAAGTTCAGCTCCGTTTCTTGATTGTCGATATTGGGCCCCGCCGCGCAGAATCCCGTCGCCGCCAGTGCCGCCGGATTATCGGGCGCGTATTCGTCGCCGGCCAATTGCCAGCGGACGAATTGGTCAAACGGCATGTCCTCATTGAACGCGCTGATCACGAAGTCGCGATAGTGATACGCAGTCGGACGTTCCGCGTCGAATTCGTAGCCCGCACTGTCGGCGTAGCGCGCCACGTCCAACCAATGTCGGCCCCAGCGCTCGCCATATTGCGGGCTCGCCAGCAACCGATCGACGAGCCGCTCGTAGGCATCCGCGCGATTGTCGAGTTCGAATGCCGCCGTTTCTTCCGGCGTCGGCGGCAATCCGGTCAAGTCAAACGAGACACGGCGAATCAACGTGCGGCGATCGGCTTCGTCGGAGGGCGCAATTCTGTTCTCGTCGAGTTTCGCCAGAACAAAGTTGTCGACCGGGTTGCGAGTCCAGCCCACATTCGACACGGTGGGCGGCTCCGCGCGGGCCAATGGACGAAACGACCAGAACGTACGGTCGGCATCTGTCACCGCGAGCTCAGCTCCAGCTTTTTCCGCCGCCGCGTGAAGCGTCTCCGTGTACGGAGCACCGAGCCGAACCCATTCCGCAATCGCGGCGATCTCCTCAGGCGCGAGCGGCTCTTCCTTGTAGGGCATGTGGGGATCGGTCTCGTGCCGCAACATCTTCATCAGCGTGCTCGCGCCGGGATCCCCGGAGATGACGCCGACCCCAATCTCGCCGCCCTTCAGCAACAAATCGCGGGACGAAAGATCGAACCCCGAGCGCTGCTTCAGTGGACCGTGACATTCCAGGCAACGCGCCTCGAGAATCCCGCGAACGCGCGTTGCGAATAACGCAGCGCCCGGATCATCGAACGCGGGTGTCGCCGCGGAAATTTCAGGCGCAACCTCATTGCGCTCTTCGACCAGCGCCCGAAACGCATCAACGACCGCGGGATTCTGTTGCAGTTCGAGCAGGCGGTCCAACAGGGCATCGGCGGATTGAGAATCCTGTCCAAATGCGGGAGCAACGAAGAAGGCAACCGTACCGAAGACTGAAAGAATAAACGGAAGATTTCGCATGGGAAAACTATCGCATATGCCGCGCGAATGCTGCAATTTAGGGTGCGTTTGCGTTCTCAGTGCTGCAAGTCCCGCAACCGCCGCTCCATTTCGCGCAGCGGCATCAAATCTCCCTTGCGGCTCGCCGCTTCGATTCCACGCCGGAATGCGTCGATCGCTTCCGCGTTGCGGCCCAGAAATTCCAACGATTTCCCCAGCGTCAGGTAGGCGGCCGAATAATCTTTTTGCGATTCGATGGCCTTCTGCAACCATGGCACGGCGCTCTCGTAGTCATTCAATTGAATGTACGCCTTGCCGAGGCCAAACGTGGCGACGCTATCTAGCGGATCGATTTCGATGACTTCCTTGAACATCGCGATTCGTTCGCGCGCCTCGTGTTCCAGGCGCTTCCGTTCGGCGTCCGCCATCTCCTTCGCCTTGCGCTCATCGGAAGCCCGCTGAATACCGAGCACCGCGGCCTTCGCCTTTTCCACTTCGGCTTCCTCGATCATGCCCTTCGCAACGTAGAACACAGACAGATTCGTATGCGCCATCAGGCAATTCGGATTGAGCCGCGCCAGGCGCTGCATGAAATGAATCGCCTCGTCCACGCGATGTTGCCGGTGCAGAATCACGCCGATTGCTTCATATGCGTCTTCAAACGCGGGATCGAGCAGGATCGCCTCTTTCAGCAACGGGATTCCCGACGAGTCCGTGTCGTCCGAATCGCGCTCGAATCGCGCGAGGGCCTCCTCGTACTGCGCGCGGGCGCGCTCCTCGCGGCTCGGCGCTTCATAAAACGGCAGCATGATCACGCGCGCGGAGTGCACGCCATCGATGCCGTCGATTGCCAACTCCAGGGTGGTGTTTGGCGTGCGATGTTCCTTGTCCAAATACGCCATCGCGATTGTGCGGTCGAGGGTCGTACTCCAAACGACGCTGCGCAGTTCGCCGATTTTCTTGCCATCCACGTTCAATCGCGCCGTGTCCATGGACAAACGCGCGGTTACACCCGCGTCAAGGTCATCGAATATTAACCCGACGAGGCCCTTCTTCAGCGCGCCGTAGGTACGCAACCGCGCGACTACTTCCTGCCCGGGATAACAACCTTTCTCGAAACTCACCGCGTCGCGCTCGAGCGTCGTTTCGGAGATGATGCACGACGAATCGAAATCTACACCGAATCGCGGAATGCCCGCCTCGACCCGCAAGACTTCGCGTGCAGCCGCCTCGATTTCGATAACGCCTTCCGCGGCGCCGTGATCGATCAGTTCCTCGACCAGCGTTTGGCCTTTGCCGCGCTCGGTCACGAAGACGTAGCCGTCTTCACCCGTCAACGTTGCGCGAAATGCAAGCACTTCGTGGCCGAGCAACTCGATGGGATGACACCCGTGCATCGCGGACGGAAGCAACTCCGAACCGACGCCCTCGTCGGTGTCGAGTAGCCGCCCGAGATAGCCCATCGTCGCCGGCCCTTGGATGACAACCTGCTCAAGCTCGGCGCCCGTGTCCTCGATCGTGACGTCCTCGATGAAGAGCGCGCTCTCCAGGCGCTCGACAAGAATCGGCACTTGTACGCGTTCGACGAGCAGCCAGTACTCGTCCTCCCAGCGATGCACCGTGAAATAACATTGCACGCGCCCCTGCCGATCGAGAATCGCGTTCGCATTACCCTGGCCGGATTCGAGCGACGCGATGTCGTTCGTCGTTTGCGCGTGCAGCCACGATGCCGCATCCGATCCCGCAATCCGCACGAACGTGTAGTCATCGCGCAGCCAAACGCCGACGCCCCGGCGTACGGCATCGACTTCGCGAAATTCCGCTTTCGGCTCGACCGCCATTTTCCGGAAAACTCCGTGGCGAGACGGCCCCGGTTAGTCCAAACTGGCGAGCAACGCCATCTGGCCGCGGTGATGCGCTTCGTGCATCAACATGCTCTGGATGCATTTTTCGACCGGACCGAATCGTTCGTTCATATTGTCCGGCGCGCCGCCGCGCAGCTTGCCTTCAAACTCGGCGTCGCTCAACGCGCGAATACCTGCGCCGCAGGCCTGGCCGACCGTCTGGTAATGGCCGAGCACTTCGTCCCAGGTCGGATACGCCGCGGGATCGGTGACAATCGGCGCGCCACCGAAAGCCTCCGGCGCGAATATCTTGTTAAATCCCTTCGGCAACAACGATTGTTTTTCGCAACACCAAATATGCACCAGCAGATTGTTCGTGTTCGCAAGGTGACCGACCAACCACAGAGGATGCGCTTTCCCAGGTTGCGCGACTTTCATCCGCTTCCCCTCTGAAACTCCCGAGGCGGATTTCACCGTGGTGTTTACCATCTGCTCCCAAAGGTCGCCGTACAAATTCGAGCGCGAAACCGACATGATCCGTCTCCTGGTAATTGACATAGCCCGTGAACGGCATAGGATACGGTTTCGCGCGGCGAATACCAATCCGTGGAAACTGAAGATGCCGGAGCGCCACCAGAAGACTCCGGACTAGAACGTTTCGCCGCTCATCGAGAACTGACGTCGGATGTCGCCCGGATCGGCCCCCTATGCGCCGTCGTCGAGCGCGCC
>JBGTJY010001072.1:0-2344 GCA_041744855.1 Candidatus Hydrogenedentales bacterium | reverse complement strand
CCCGACTTCGATTCGCGGGAGTACTACCGCAGCGTGGTCCGGCTGGGCATTCAAGCCGCCGAAGCCCTCGACCACGCCCACACCTGCGGCGTCCTCCACCGCGACGTCAAGCCTGGCAACCTCATGGTCGACGACGCTGGCAAGCTCTGGATAACCGACTTCGGACTGGCCCGAATCGAAGCCGACGCAGGCCTGACCATGACCGGCGACATGGTGGGCACCCTCCGCGACATGAGCCCCGAGCAGGCCCTTGCCAACCGCGTCGTCGTCGACCACCGAAGCGACGTCTACTCCCTCGGCGTCACGCTCTACGAGCTGCTCACCCTCCGCCCCGCATTCACTGGCGACGATCGCCAAGAACTCCTGCGCCAAATCGCGTTTGAGGAACCGCGCAAGCCACGGCAGATCAACAGTCGCATTCCTGCGGACCTCGAAACGATTGTCCTAAAAGGAATCGAGAAAAACCCTGCCGACCGTTACCAGACGGCGCAGGCTTTTGCCAATGACCTGCGAGCGTTTCTCGCAGATGGTCGGATTGCGGCTAGAAAGCCCACCCTGGTGAATCGTGCGCGCAAATGGAGCCGCCGACACCGAACGTTAGTCTGGGCCGGCGCTCTCACACTACTGATTAGCACGCTCGTCATAGCTGGCAATATCGGCTGGACGCTTCACGGCAAGCATGCCCGGCAGGCCATCGTCGACTCGAGAATCTCGCTGGCCCTCAACGACTCACGAGCAGCCTACGAACAGGAGAACTTGTCGGCGGCGGTGGCGGCTTTAAAGCTTGTCGAACACTTCCTTGCGACCAAAGAAGCGTCGCGTGCGATGGAAGAGAACGTACATAGAGTGCGTGCGCACTTGGACATGGTCGAACGGCTTGAGTCGATAAGAATGAACGAGGCGGCCGCGGCGATCTTTACATGGGGTTCTCAGTCGCCCTATCCTCTCGATCAACGTTACCAAGACTATGTGACAGCATTTCGAGAGTATGACCTCCTACTGGAAAGCGGTGATTTACAGAGAATCGCAAACGAGATTCGCCAATCGCCCATCAAGGATGACCTAATCGCTGCGCTGGATGCAGTGGCGAGTTGCGCGCCCCAAGAGCTAAAGGGTCGAATCTTTTCCGTGGCGCGCCTTGCCGACGTCGACGCCTGGCGAAACCGAATGCGCGACGCCATAGAGGCGAATGATAGCGCAGCATTGCATAGCCTAGCGCTCGACGACAAATGTCTGGCACAGCCCCCCAGTGCAATTGTTCGCTTAATTAACTTCCTCGCCTTTGATTCAGCGGTCGAGCTTCTGCGCCGATCGCAGCGAGTTTATCCGAACGATTTTTGGATCAACGCCGAACTCGGTCGATTCCTGACGCCGGATGATTCATTTACGATGGGCAACGGTTGGCGTGACCAGGTTCGTGCTGGTGAAGCAGTTGGGTGCTGTCGGATCGCGCTTTCCAGGCGTCCCGACCACGCACCGACGCGTTACCTATTGGCAACATCACTGCGCAAGGCGGGTCAGTATGGCGAGGCAGAGGCGCAGTTGATCAAAGCTGTCTCGACAGTGAAAGGACGCGGGCGGCCCATCCAGTTTGATGTGCTCGCCCAGGTGGCCGACGTCATCCAATTGCAAGGCGATCACGCCCGCGCCGAGCGAGCGGCTCGCACGGCAATAAAAGAAGATCCCGACAACGCGGTCGCCCACTTCATACTTGGCGAGATTCTCGCCGCGCAAAACAGCTTCGATGCGGCTATAGGTTCCTTTCGAGAGGCTCTCAGACTGCACGCCTTGATGCCGAAAGGTAACTCTCTAACGCAAACCGATTTTTCATTTTGTCAGCACGAGCTGAGTTGGGCCCTGCGCCGCTCTGGAAAAATCGAAGAAGCCGACAAGCTGCTGCAGGAGGTTCAAGAAGCGCGGCCCTATGTCTTCCAAAATCCAGAAGTTGTCGGCGGCTTCTACGCCGAAAGAGGCAACTTCCCCATCGCAGCGGAAGAACTCAAAACAGCCTTCCGGGAGAACCCGAAGAATCACAGCGCCGCCGCGCGCGCCGCCTGCCTACTCTTGCTCGTAGGCGACCGTCGAGGCTACGAATCGATCTGCCGCGAGATGCTCGACAGATTCGGCCGAACGACCAATCCGGTCGCCGCGCGCCGCACCTGCCTGGCCTGCCTCATCTCCCCCCAACCGGTCAGCGACATAAGCGATCTAGTACGGCTAGCCGAGTTTGTCGCCAACGATTCCGACGACCTCTGCCTCGCCTACCGCGAACGCGCCCTCGCCGCGTACCGCGCCGGCGACTGGGCCGCCGCGATCCAGTGGTCCGAACGGGGCGTGGCGGCGC
>JBGTJY010001071.1:0-12558 GCA_041744855.1 Candidatus Hydrogenedentales bacterium | reverse complement strand
TCGGTCTACGGCGAGATTTCCGTGAAGTTCCACGAGGATCGCGCGCTAGTGACCTTCGATAGCGTGCCGGAATTTGGTCACATCGGCGCCAACACGTTCCAGATCGAGTTGTACTTCGATGGCCGCGTCGCGATCACGCATTGGACGATCTCCGCGGGCGATGGAATCGCGGGCCTGTCCGATGGTCTCGGCGTGCCGGCTGATTTCCTCGAAAGCGATCTGTCCGCGTACGGCGAATGTTGCGTCACGCCGTCGCTTGAGCTATCTCCTTCGCCCGCGGCGGGCACGGAAGGCGTCGCGACGAACGCGATGCTGGCGTGGTCGAATGACGGGGACGAAGCGCAATGCGGCACGGTATATACCGTGCGCTGGGGCACGAGTCTCGAAAGTATGACCGTCATCTGCGACGGATCGGCCGAGGCGTATTGCGACCCAGGCGCATTGCTGCCGGGGACGACCTATTTTTGGCAGGTGATCTCGGCGGATTGTTGTGGCGTTCGGGAGAGCGCCCTGTTCTCTTTTATGACGGGCGATGACGCCGTGTGTTGCCGGGATGGCGACATCAACAACGATTGCCGAGTCACCCCAGGGGACGCGCTGCTTGCTTTTCAGCACTATCTGCACCTTGTCGAACTGGAGGAGTGCCAGATGCAGAAAGGGGATGTCTCGGAATCCGCCATGCCGGCCCAACTCAGCCCGGCGGATTCCCTGTGTATTTTCAGGTATTTCCTGAAGGATCCGGCATCGTGCATGAACGGGGTTTCCAGTGGATGCGTTTGCCCAGACAACGGTATGTGAGCTAGGATGACGGTGAAGTTTCCAGTGTGTTCCCAAATGGAAATTTGGGAACGAGGTACTAGGGGATTGAGCGCGCGCAGTCGACAATGGGGATTTTGCCATGCTTAAGAATTTGTACTTGCTAGCGGCCTGTTGCGTCGCGGTGCTGATTGTCGGATGTCCGCGGGAGACCGCCGAAGAGCAACCGGAGCCGGAGCCCACCAAGCAGCTCGCGGTGAAATTGGCGAGCGGCGACGCGAAACAGGCAGGCTCGACGGTGACGTACGAAGTCGCGATCGACGGCGGTCCGTCGGCGATTTCCGCGTTCGGCCTCGATGTTCATTACGATCCGGCGGCGTTGAAGTATGTCAGTTGGGAGAAAGGCGCCCTGACGGAAGGCTTCACGCAAGTGGGCGCGAACCAAGTCAGCGAAGGCGTGCTCCGCATCGGCGGATTCACCGTTAGCGCGCCAGTGGCCGCAGGTGCGCACGGCGCGATTGCACAGGTGCAGTTCGAAGTCGTGTCGGTTGCGCCCGCTTCGTTGGCGCTGAGCAACAACGTCGACGATATCTCCGCGTTTACCAAGGCGGACTGAACGCGCCGTTCGCCCGTCGCTAATCGTAAGGCCACATCGACATCCCTGTCGATCCGTCTTCCCCGCAATATCCTGCCGTGTGTTCAAGTTTTCCTTTCTTTGCGGATTGATCTCGCATTCGCGCGCTTCTCGCAGCTCTTAGCGTTGGTACGAAATGGCCATTTTTCGCTGACGATTTTTCGGCAAGTTTGCTGACAAGTGACTAGGCAGATCACCCGAAAACTGGCTGATTTCGCAGTATTCCCACACAAATACTGACGGGTATTTGACGATCTCCGTATATAACCGTAGTTTTATTTTATTGCTCATTATAATGGATTTGCATCTTCGTCACTTTCCGGAAGAATCCCTCTCAAAGCGTGTTCGCGCGCTTCCTCTGTCCTCAAATGGGGTGGGCAGAGAGCAAGTCAGGGGGAAGGATCGTGAGAATCACATCGGCAATTGGGGGGTGTGCGGCGTGGCGTCGCACCATCGGAAAGACGACACGCTTCGCGACGCTGTTGGCGATTGCGGCGCTGTCGGGGTTGGGATGTCCATCGAACGGGCCGGATGGCCCGGATGGACCTGGGGGACCTCCGGGTGGTGGCGGAGGCGGGGGTGGTACCGGCGGCCGCAAGCCGCATGTGGACGATGTCGAGCGCAGCACCACTGCGGGCGAGTCGATCCGATTCAGTCTCGGACCACCCTCAACGTCGCAGACGTTTCGCACGTACCGAATCGTCACGGCCCCAGCAAACGGTACTGCGGAGCTTGAAGGCCGTGGGCCCGGTGTCGTGTACACCCCGGCGGAGGAATTTGTCGGGATCGATTTCTTTACATTCGTGCTGAACGAAGGCCAACGCGACAGCAACGTCGGCACGGCGGAAATCACGGTCGTCGCACCGGAACCAGAACCAGAGCCGGAACCAGAGCCGGATCCCGATCCCGAACCGGACCCCGAGCCGGCAGCTACGATCACGTTGTGGACCGGCGATACCGGCTTCAATCGCATCGTGAATGGCGCCAACGCACTGTCGCCCGATAAGCAGCGCACGGAAGTCGTAGTGGATCCCAAGAGTGGCTCAAACGCGATGAAGGGTTGGTGGTACGACCCACTGACACCGCCGCCCTCGGGTTCGATCAGCCAGGTGAACCCAGTCATTAGCTTCAATCGGGGTGGCGAACACGACGACCCGCAGTGGACCGAATACGAGTACGTGGAATTTCGCATTCGCGCGCAGAACTTGAGCACGAGCAATGTGGACTCGATCCATCTTCGCGCGAGTTCGTGGGACACCGACGATGCCGGGGTGAAATTCGCCAGCGCCTACTCCTCCGTCGACCCATACCTCGAGCGGGGAAAATTGGACGGCGAGTATCAGACGTGCCGCATTCCGATCAGCGCGTTCACTGTCCGAGCGAACGATACGCGCGCGTATCCACCGTCGATCGACCACATTGTGTTTCAGTTGCCAAGCGATGCGAGTGGAAAGGCAACGCGCATCACGGCGGAGACGAGCATGGTCATTTGGGTCGACGACCTGAAGTTGACCGGCGCGGCGGCGGGAGCTGGGCCCGACCCGGAGCCAGAACCGGAGCCAGAGCCAGACCCTGAACCCGATCCTGAGCCGGAGCCGGATCCCGAACCGGAGCCCGACCCGGAGCCTGATCCCGAACCGGATCCCGATCCGAATCCCGATCCCGAGCCGGACCCAGGCACCGATCCGAATCCGGAACCGGAGCCGACGGGTGATGCCGTTCTCGCGAGCGTGAAGGTATTGGACGCGAAGCACATTGTCGTGGGGACGACCACGCCGGTGACAAGTATCACAATGACGGGCGCAACGGTTACGTCGGTCGAAGAAGTGATCATTTCGCTTGGCCGAACGGCAACTACCTATCTGCGCCGCGGATATCAAAACTACGTGACACTCGCCGCGCCGCTCGCCGATGGTAACTATTCGATCGTCGTGGATGGCGATAACGTGACGCCGTTTTCATACAACGACGACACGAGCCTCTCGTGGGCGATCAAAGTCAACCAGGCGGGCTTCCAACCGGATGGCGAGAAGTACGCGTATCTCGGAATTGAGCTGGCCGAATCTGGCCCGTTGCGTTTCTCGGCGACGCGCTTCGACCTTATCAACGAAGCGAACGGCCAGTCGGTGTTCAATGGCCCGATCACGCCGCGAAACGGGGGCGCATTGGTCATCACGAAGAGCGGCAAACCCGCAAGCGGCGAGATCGTCAGCGATATGAACTTCTCAAGCGTCAGCGCGCCGGGTACGTATCACGTGCAGATCGACGGCGTCGGACGTTCCCACAGTTTCCGCATCGGCACGGATGCATTGGACGAGTTCGCGTACCACGCGATTCGCCACCTGTATCACCAGCGGCGGTGCACAGACATCGTCGCACCGTTTTCGAATTTCCCTTACACGGGAGAGACGTCGGCGCCAGTCTATTCGTCGTTCCTCACCGCAAAAATCCGCGGCATCAGCAACATGGTCGTGGGCGCATGGGGACCGCGTTTCGATTTGGCGGCGTGGGGCCTCGAGCACGGCGAAGTGCTGATGGCGGAGCCTTTCCGTGCATGGGCAGACGCCGCGGACCGCGACAGCAACGCGGGCATGCACCTCGCGGTGTGTCTCGATTTGTTGTACGGCTATCTCGCCGATCCGGAAAAATGGCAGGATGGTCAGTTGAATCTGCCGGAATCGGGCAACGGAATTCCGGACTTGATCGATGAGGCGCTGTGGTTCCTCGAAGATTACGCGAAGCTGCAAGAGGCGATCGGCACGGGCGGCGTACCCGGTTGGGTCGAGTCGAACGTGCACCGGTTCTTTTCGGCTGTCCCCTGGGCGGCTTCGGAGCCGGATCGCGCGTCGACCTTCGGGTTCCTCACCGCATTCTCGCTGATGGGCGAAATCATGGAAGGCCTCGGCCGCACGGCCGATGCCGCGTATTGGGACGAACGCGCCGACGCGGCATGGGACTTCGCGTCGAATCCGGCGAATGAAATGCAGGTCGGTCCGCTTCCGATAATCACGGAGCGCGGCTACGGCGTCGAGACCACGTGGGACTATTCCCAGGAAGCGTTGACCGCGCGCCTAGCGGACACGAAGGCCTACGAAGTGATGGCCCGCGTGCGCCTCGCGAATCGCACCGGCGACGAAAGTTTGATGGCGCCGGTAGAAGCCTTGCGCTCGACGCAACGCATTCCCGCTGCGTGGCCATACGATTTCCGCGACATCAGCCAGTGGTTTTACTTCGAACTCGCACAGCGCGACGATGCTGTCGCCCAGTGGGCGTTCTTCCCCACAGCCGACCAACTCGTGCGCAATGTCCGCTCGACCAACAAGGATTACCGCTGGGCGCTTGAGACCGGGAAGGCGAACATCGGCATCGGCACGGGACACGGCAACGGGGAAGCGCGGTTCCTGATCACGTCGAGCATCGTGGCGGGATGGGATACGGCGAAAGGCCGCGAATACCGCAACGCCGCGCGTGTGGCATTGGACTTCATCCTCGGCGGAAATCCGATGGGATGGAGTTGGATGTCGGGGGTTGGCGCGGCATGGCCGCAGCAGATGCAGATCAAGTCCATCGCCGGGTCGACCGCGCCGCGCACTCCCGACCCGGGGATTTTGGTGTATGGTCCGTCGGCGGCCTACTATCCGCGCTTCGTGCTCAGCTTCGGCCTGCGCCAGGATCCGCCGATGTACAAACGCTTCATGCCGCACGACGGAAAGAACTCGGGAGTCCCTATCGCGGACACGCAGGAGTTCACGATTCACCAGCAGTTGCAATTTGTCGCGATCATGCTGGCGTCGCCCGATATTCATCCGTACGACGCGCATCCGAACGATACGAATTTGGGGGTTTGGTACTTGCCGTAAATTTCGAAACGTAAACGAAGTCGGCCGCGCGGTCTCGTCGTGAGGGCGCGCGGCCGACTTATTTACGGCAGCGGGTCGCGCTCCACCTGGTACCGCCGGTTTTTAACCGGCGAGTGACTCGGCGTCGAATCGGGACAAACGCGCCGTTAGAAACCGGCGGTACAAGTAGCGGCGTGCGAGACGATCTCTGGTGACTGCTCCGAAGCCACCGCATGAATGCGAAATTCCGAACCTTTGTATTTCCACCTGGTAGCGCTGGTTTTTAACCGGCGCGTGACTCCGCGTCGACTCGGGATACACGCGCCGGTTAGAAACCGGCGGTACCAGGGCAGCGTTCCCGTCGATCCCGGGCGGCTGCGCCGAACTCCGCAGCATGAATGCGGAACTACGAACCGTTGCTTTTTGGGTTATCGGGCGCTGGGACTAGCTTCTCTCGCAATTTCTGTGTGCGCTCGAGGAGGCGTCGAATGCGTTGTACGCGGACTTCGTCGTCGTGCTCGAGGGCTTCTCGGAGGGCGGCGGAGAGGGCTTCGCGCATCAGGTCGATTTGCATCGTCATCATCGCGGCGACTTGGCCCGGCGGCGGAATGCGGGTCACGAGAATGACCGCGCTTTCATCGAGCAGGCCCGCACTGGCAAGCGCTGGGCCGAGGGTCTCCGCAAACTGTGCCGGAGGGATGACGCGGAATAGTTCGTGGTGTTCGAGAAAATCGACGAGGTCGGACTCCGAGATTGTCCCGAATTCGTCGACACTTCGCACGTAGTTCAATAGCGTGCTGATCCGGACGAGCGGATTCTGCACTTGTTTCAAATACGCGAGAACGCGTTGTTCGATGGCTTCAAGATTCATTAGCAGGAGTCTCAGAATTTGACGTCGAACTTCGGGCGGAGAGGAGTTTGCCCACCGCGCCGTTGAGCGCTTCGAAAGCGAGGTTCATGCCGGCTTCGTTCCAGTGGGCGTCTTCAACGTAGTAGAGCGATGCGGGGTCGGGATGGGATTGAAAGATGCGCCTGAGATCGACGACGGCATCGGGTTTTTCATCGATAAATTCCCCGTACTTATTGTGAAGGGCGTCGTAAGCTTGCGCTTCCAGGGTGTCGCCGTCGATGGCTGTTGCGCGGCTTGGAATGAACACCACGACGAAACGAACGCCCCGATACCGCGCGTTCGCGATCGCGTGAGCAATGGAGGAAGCCATACCGAAGACTTCATCGTGGGATGGTCCAGCGAAGGTCATCCGGCCATCTCGAACACGATTTCTGGCCGCGGCGAACGCGCTCTGGAATCCCGTGAAGAAGTGTTTGAAACGATCCTGCGTGACGGGTGGCCCGCACCACGTGCCCGAATGATACTGAAACCAATCCATCTCGGATCCCTGCCAGCGAATGAAATCAGCGTATTCGGCGAAGTCGTTTTCGAATACGCCGAGAACGATGACTTCTGGACTAAGAGGCAATGCTATCTGTTGCGAGATAAATGCACCTTGTACCGTCGTATGCCGGTGCACGGCCAGGTTGTAATAAAAGATGCCCTCCGAATCGAATCGCTCGTGGAAGTACGCGTTGCCGAGTTCCATGAACGAATCGCCGAGGCCGATGACTCGTGGCGACTCGCCCGCATCTCGACGCGCGATGGCTTCGGGCGAATTCTTGAACCCGAATTCATCGGTCGAGAGCGGCTCGAACTCGACATCGCGCAAGCGGAGGACGATGCCGTGGTCGGCCGAGATGTTCGGCTTCCACGTGAACCCAAGCTTCGGATGGAGTTGCAGGTGCTCCTGTATGGCCGCGACTTCCGCGGACATTTTCCGCGCGGGTTCGGCGTAGCGCCATCGAAGAAGCCGATCAGCGACAAAGACGGCGAAAAGCGTCGAGCACAAGAGCACCACAGCCGTGACGACGCGCGAACGGCCCCGTGACTGCGACGATGTCTCCGCCTTTTTCGCCAATTTCTTGTTCCCCCCGGCCTCGGAAGCATGGTACCAACTTCGTCACCGAGACGCGACACAGCGCACGCTAACCGGAATGTAATGGACGCTCGCGTTGCCCGCGTGGAGCTGCGTCGTCGCGGCCGCCGTGTATCTTCGCCGGCGCCGAATCGCGGAGTTCCCGAAACAGCGGAACCTGCTGGTTGTGAATCTCGCGCAACCGGCAGGTTCGTTCCGCATTGTTCGTCCACTCATCAGTTTTCGCACCGCGATGCGGTAGCAAACCTCTTTGCGATTTTGTCCGGACCGGCTATACTGCGCTCGCGGTTTTCCGCGAACGAGGATTAGAATGCAGGATGGGCAGGTGAAGGAGTGGGTCATGCGTTTTTCGTGTCGTGTCACTTTCGGAATCGCGGTGGCTGCGTGGTATGCGCAAACGAGTGGGGGACAAATCGTTGCTGAACCGATTGGTCTGACCTTCAATTCGCCCATCTTCCTGACCGCGCCCGAGGGGGACGATCGGCTATTCGTCGTCGAGCAGGATGGGCTGATTCGCATCGTCCAAAACGGGGCGATACTGCCAACGCCGTTCCTCGACTTGACCACGCTCACCACGCAGTCCGGCGAGCGCGGGCTGCTGGGCATGGCGTTTCATCCAGACTATGATTCGAATGGACTGTTTTACGTCCATTACACGTCGATTGTAGACGGCTCCACGGTGTTGGAGCAGTACGAAGTTTCAGGCGACCCCAACGTTGCCGATGCACTGAGCGGCGATCCGCTGTTGAACCAGGCCCAGCCCGCGCCGAATCACAATGGCGGAATGATCGCGTTCAAGCCGGGCGAGGCTGGCAACTTCTTGTATATGGCGCTCGGGGATGGCGGCGGCTCGGGCGACCCGGACGAAAACGGTCAGGACCTCGATACGATCCTGGGCAAGATTCTGCGTCTGGACGTCGACAACGCCGGCGCGCCCCCGACGTCGAATCCTTTCGTAGGCGTCGCGGGCGACGATCGCATTTGGATATACGGGGTTCGCAATCCTTGGCGGTTCAGCTTCGATCGCTTGACGGGCGACATGTACATCGGCGAGGTGGGCCAGAACAACTTCGAAGAGATCGATTTCATCGACGCGTCGAGCACGGGCGGCGAGAATCTCGGCTGGGACTTGCTCGAGGGGACGAACGATTTCGAATGCGTCGATTGCGACCAAGCGCGACTAGACACGGTGTTGCCGATCCACGAGTATCCCCACGGCGACGGGATTTCAGTGACCGGCGGTTACGTGTATCGCGGCGATCTCATTCCTTCGCTGCAGGGCACGTACTTCTTCGCGGACATTAGCGGGCGCGTTTGGTCGTTTCGCTATGACGGCGCCACGTTGACAGAGTTCCAGGAACATGGCACCGAGTTTATCGAAGAAGGACTTGTCATCGTGTCATTCGGCGAAGACGGATTCGGCGAGCTGTACGTGGTTTCGCATGGCGGCTCGATTTTCAAAATCATGGACGTGACGCCGACCTCCCTCGTATCCTCGAGCGGCGGCGGACTTATCGAAGAGGGTGACACCGCAGTGCTTTCCGTCGAAGTGGCGGGCACCACGGGCATGGTCAGCTACGAATGGTTCAAGCAGAGCACCCCACTCGCCGACGGCGGGACGATCTCAGGCGCCGCAACTCCGGAGCTAACGATCTCGCCGGTCGCGCTCTCGGATTCGGGCAACTATTTCCTCCACGTGACCGACGAGGCGAAAGCGCTTTTCGTGACGCCGCCGATTACGCTGACGGTCGTCCCGGTGGGCTCGTTGCCGGCGATGGGCATGCTTGGCATGGGAATCCTGGTCGGAATCGTTGGCGTGGCGGGGATTCTTTACGTCCGCCGCAGAATGGGTGGGAAGAATCAAGGATAGTGAGACGATGGGCATGACAATCGATCCACAACAGGAACAGAGGATTCGCGTTATCGCGGAGACGCAGGGCCGGCCTGCGAACGAACTCTTGAGCGAGATTGTGGAAATTGGTATATCGCACGAGGTGGCGAATTCGCGTCCGGCTGCGGGCGATACAGATACAAAGGCAAGCCGTCAACGGGCAGCGCTGATGGCATGTTTCGACGTTGTCGATAAACTCGATCCAGACGTCGAGGATGACGGAAAGGGCTCCGTCCGTCACGATGAAATCATCTATCGGCGCGACTGGTGATCTTCGTCGACACGAGCGCGTGGTTTGCATTGTTTGTCGATACTGATGACCACAATCGGCGTGTCCGAAATTGGGTAGACGCGAATTACTCGGTCACGATGATCACGACGGACTACGTCGTCGACGAACTTCTTACCCTCGCGCGCGCCCGAGGCCGAAAGCACAAGGCGGATTTCGCCGGGGAGCGTATCCTTTCGGGTGAAATCGCGGACTTGGAATTCGTCACCGTAAATGACTTCTCCGCGGCTTGGACTATGTTCCGTAAATACAGCGATAAGAATTGGAGCTTCACCGACTGCACGAGTTTTGTCGTGATGCAGCGGCTCGGCATTCAGATGGCGCTTGCCTTTGACGATCACTTTCGTCAATTCGGTGCGTTTACCGTCCATCCCGCGTAAGCGGAATTCCTACCCCATCGCGACCAATACGAGTCCGATCGTGACCAATCCGACCCCCGCGAGCTTTGGCGCGTGCGTCGGCTCGCGCAGCAATCCGATGCCCAGCAGCGCCGCGAGGGGAATGCTAGCCTGGCGGAATGCGGCCGCGTAGCTCACATTGTCGACGAACGCGAGCGCGACGAGCACGAGACCGTACGTGACATAAATCGCGACGCCCGTCGCGAGTGTGCGAAGCGGTTTCCGGAAAATCGCGCGCAGCCGCGCGCGCTCGTGCTTCACGAGGAAGACATACGCCGCGAGCCAAATCGTCGTCGTGACATATTCCGCCGTAATATAGACCGTCGCCGCGAGATACGGCCCCGCGTCGAATTCGGAATTGCCGCGCAGTTGGCGTAGCGCTTCGTCGTCGATAATCGTGTAGCCCGTGGTGCCAATCGCAGCGAGCACCGCGAAGGCGCAGGTCTTGTTGAAGTAGTTCGCGGGACGCCACTCGCGAAATTGGCTGAGCGGCAACATCATGCATCCGGCGAACGTGAAGCCAATACCGATTGCGCACCATAGCGAGATTTCGTCGGCGCGATTCAGCAGGGTCGCCTGCACGATGACGATCAGCACCGGCGCGGAACGCGCGATGGGATAGGCAACGGACATGGCGCCGGCCCGATACGCCTCGGCGAGCGCGACGAAGTAGCCGGCCTGGAAAATCCCGGTCACGACGAGCAGCCCCCAGACCCCAAGCGGAATCGCGGCGAATAGCGGAAAATACAGAATTCCAATCAGAAGCGCGATCGCGCTTACGCCCGCGGATGCCGCGAGAAAAAAAGCCGCGCTCGGCGTCTCGCGTTTGCTGACGAAATTCCACGCCGCGTGCATCAGCGCGGAGGTGAGCAGAAGAACGGCAGCGGTGAGGGTCACGTCGATCTTCTAGTCAGGAAAGCCGTTGCAGCGCAATGTCGTTCTCGTTCTCTTTCTCGTAGTCGTTCTCGAAAGCCCGCCATTTCGCGGCTGAGTGCGGACGCGCAAGAGCGCGTCCCTCCCGGTGCCGGAATGATATGATGACGTTATGCGCGCAAACGAGTTCCATCGAAGAGGAGCGGGCCATGAATTCGATGACGATGATGCGTTTTTGCCAGATCGCAAACCTCTTTAGCGTGGCAGCAGTACTCGTCTTCGCATTCCCCGCCGTCCATGCGCAGGAGGAGCAACTGCCCGATCGTTTCCACTTCGATGGACTCGATGCGCCCACGCTCAACGAGGGGCCGGAACTACGCCCCGCTCCCCGTCCCGAACTCACGCGCTCCGATGACGAAGTCGACCCCGATACCGCGCGCATCATCGGAAGTTGGAATCTCGTTGCCTACGAGAACATCGCGCAAGATGGCACGGCAACGCCGCGCCCATATGTGGGCCGCATCGCTTACGATTCGCGAGGCAACATGTCAGCCCAACTAATGCCGCTCGACGACAACTCGGACGAGCCGACCCGACGGTATTTCGCCTACTTCGGGAAATACAGCGTCGACCGCGAAACCAAAACGGTCACGCACGCAGTGGAGGCGTCCAACATTCGCAATTGGGTCGACACGAATCTCGTGCGCGACTATTCCTTCGACGGCGAGAATCTCGTCCTAGAAGTGCGCAACGACGACAAGGTGGCCACACGCCTCACCTGGTCTAGGATATAAAGGTTCGGAGTTCCGCATTTATGCGACGGAGTCGGAGTAAAAACCGGGGCTTTAACCTGGGAACTGCGGTCGGTAGAATCTGTCTTCCAATGAACATTCGAACGCTCACGACTAGTCTCGCGATCCTCAGCTGTAGCGTCGCCCACGCCCACACTGGCGAGGGCACGCTGGGCGGATTTCAAAGCGGATTCATCCACCCGATCTTCGGCTTCGACCACCTGCTTGCGATGTTGCTCGTCGGCATTTGGGGCGCGCAAATGGGCGGGAAAGCGCTGTGGACATTGCCCGTCGTATTTCCGCTCGTGATGGCGGTGGGCGGATTCGCGGGCGCAGCCGGGGTTCCGTTGCCAGGCACCGAGGTTTTCATCGCGCTGTCGAGCGTCGGCTTGGGGATTTGTGTCGCTACCGCGTGGAAACCGGAAGAGTGGGTCGCGATGGTTATCGTGGGCATTTTCGCGATTTTCCACGGCCACGCGCATGGAACCGAATTGCCCGACGCGGCGGATGGCCTCGCGTATGGAATCGGCTTCGTCGTCGCGACCGGAATGATCCACCTCGCGGGCATCGGATTCGGAACGATGACCTCGAAGCCGCTCAAGGGCCGCATCGCCCAAGCCGCGGGCGCGGCGATCGCGGTGGCCGGGATTTACTTCCTCGTTGGCTAGCTGCGTTCGCGCGCAAGGTCGTCGCGCACCCATCGCCGCGGTCCTTTTGTGTTGCGCGGTCTGCGCACCCGCCCACGCGCACGGAATGTTCACCGGATTCTCCGGATTCTGGAACGGCGTCTTTCACGTATTCATTTCGCCCGAGCAACTCATCGGTCTGTTCGCGCTCGGGTGCGCCATCGCGCGACTCGGAGCGGACAATTTACCGCGCCCGCTGTTGACTCATCTCGCAGCGCTCGCCGCGGGGATGTTGCTCGGCGTGCTCGCGCTTCCCGCCGAGTCGGAACCGTCGCGCGCATTGCCGTTACTGTTCGCCGGGCTATTACTCATCGACCCCGGCCAGAAGGCCGCGCGGATCCCCAATCTCACTGCGGGAATCGCCGCACTCGCGACGGGCCTGGCCTGTGGGTCCGCCGCGCCGCCGCAATCGC
>JBGTJY010001070.1:0-4723 GCA_041744855.1 Candidatus Hydrogenedentales bacterium | reverse complement strand
CTCCACTTCGCCAATGCCTGCGCGTCAAACTCGACGCACGGGAGCGAGGCGCGGGCGTCCTTGTCGGGTTTGTACAGGATCGTGCTGAGGTAGCCCGCGTATTCGTATTTCGGGCTGGACGTCGCCGCCTTCCCGACTTCCTTTTTTCCAGTGGCCATGGGGCGATCATATTCCGGGGCGTTCGGCTCAATCCACCGACGCCCCGCCCACGATTCTTGAAGCGCAGCCGCCACGCGCGCCGCGACGAATTCCTTGCCCCGGTCGTTCAGATACGCATCTGGAAACTCATTGAGGACAAAGTGACTCCGATCCAGCGCGGAAGTGAGATTCAGGACCGTCGCGCCGAGTGAGATTGCGTGTCGTTCAAGAAATGCGGCGTTGGACTCGATATAGACCCGGAATTCAGGCCCCCAGTATTCCGTGCCCCGATCGACATCGATCGGGGTGATATAGAACACGACGACCGTCCCGGCGTCGCGCGAGGCTCGCACGATCGCATCGATGGCTTCGACCTGCCGATTGCCGGCGTCAAGACGGTAGCGATAGCAGAGCTCAATGAACGCGCGGCGGTTCGTAGTGCCCAAGGGTTCGCCGTGCAGCGGGATTAAATCTTCAACCGTGCCCAGGAGTGTGTCGCCGTCGAACACGGCCGTTTGCAGGAACTCGTCGTCAGTAATCGGATTCAACTGAACGACGCCCCAGGCGGCGAGCGGATGAAAAAACGCGCGCGCTATGGCGCCATCGTGTTTCAGGAAATAGGTTTCGCGCTCGAACTGGTATTCCGGCCTGCGATCGCGCTCGACCGAAAACGATCGCAGGTGTAGCGGAATGATAACCGCATCGGGACGCTTGTCCTGCCGCGCGAACCATTCCACGAATCGCGCATAGAGCAATGGACTGTACGCGTCATGCGCGATGGAGCCGACGGTGTAGCCGGGTATTAGCGATGCAACACGATCGGGCAAAGTCGGCGCGTTCGGCTGCGCTGGGTCGCCGCGGTAGAGCGTACTGTCGCCGAAGTAGACAATGTCCACGCCGCGGCTCGAGATCGATTCCGCTTGGAGCACGGCGCTCGGTACGTCGCGTTGGGCGAGCAGTGCGTGCAACGCGAGCTGCGCGGCGACCAAGAGAGTCGAGATCAATCCAAGTTTGGCGGCGAGTTTCATGAATCCACGCATGTGTATCAGAATTGGTAATAGACAAAGGGCAGTTCGTTTGTCGTGCCCAAATTTAGAATGGCAAGCGCCAGCGTTACGTAGATGGCCCAGCGTTGCCATTGGGGCCGCGCCAACACGACGGTTTCCCATTCGCGGTTGCCAAGGACTTTCTCGATCGCGACGAGAAAAACCACGAGCGAGATCGAAAGCACCAACCAACGCCCCGAAACGTCCATCGCGCCCAGCCAGCGCGCGAGACTTGCAGGGTCGATCACGGCGGACCATCCGTAGGCCATGTGTTCGAGTGTATAGAGGGCTTGTTCCACGGACACGGAACGAAAAAAGACCCAAGCGAGTGAAACGACCACGAACGTTACGCCAACGTGCGCGAATTGGCTGGCGCGTGAACGGTTCTCATCGCCGGCGTTTGCCCAGCCGATTGCGCGTTCACCCAAATACACGAGCGCGTGCACGAGTCCCCATACGACGAAGGTCCAGTTCGCGCCGTGCCACAGGCCGCTGATCAAGAACACGACAACGATGTTTACGATCCAACGGCGCCGACCCGAGCGATTGCCGCCCAGGGGGATGTACAAGTAGTCGCGGAACCATGTGGTCAACGAGATGTGCCAACGCCGCCAGAAATCGTTGATCGAAGTGGCGAAATACGGCCGGTCGAAATTTTTCATCAACTCGACGCCGAAGATGCGTGCGCAGCCCCGCGCGATGTCGGTGTAGCCCGAGAAGTCGCAATAGATTTGGAACGCGAAGAAAACCGTGCCCAGGATCAGCAGGGGGCCGGGGCAGCGCTCGGGGTTCGCGTAGACGAAATTCACGACGATGGCCAGCCGATCCGCGATCACGATTTTTTTGAAGAAGCCCCAGAGCAACAGGGCGAGGCCTGATCGGGTGCGCTCGTAGTCGAAGCTGGCGGTGCGTTTCAGTTGCGGCAATAGCTCTTTTGCGCGACCGATGGGTCCCGCGGTGAGCTGCGGGAAGAACGCGACGAATAGCGCGAACATGCCGGCGTGGCGCTCGGCGGGCACCCGGCGGCGATACACGTCGATCGTGTAGCTCATCGACTGAAACGTGTAGAAAGAGATTCCGACGGGCAACAACACGTCGAGGTGCGGCGCGAGGTATTCCATACCCATCCGGCGCGCAAGCGACTCGAACGAATCGGCGAAGAAATTGAAGTACTTGAACGTCCCGAGGAGGGTGAGGTTCGCTGCAAGACTTGCCGCGAGCAAGAGCCTGCGGCGGATGGGCCTGTCTGCGCGATCGAGCGCGAGAGCTACCGCATAGTCGAACGTGGTCGATGCGACGATGAGCAGCAGGTACTCGGCCCGCCACGCCGCGTAAAAAACGTAGCTCGCCGCAAGGAGCCATAGCCATCGCCAACGCAGGGGCAACACGGTGTGCACGCCCGCAACGACGACGAGAAATACCAGAAACTGGTACGAGTGAAAGAGCAACCCTGAATTCCCCCGCGGCTTCCCCCAGACGAGTACAGCAGATGCGGGACTGTGGCGCAAACGGCGAGACGCGGGCAACGATTTCGCCGGCCACGGACTGGTTTTGCCGCGGGGACGAATGCGATAATTTCATGAGCGCGACCCCGTCGCCCCGAAGATCCTTCAGGCGACACGGCGAGTCCAAATGGGGTCGAATACTTTTGCGCCAATTCGGTGTAGTACTGGAGTCCAATCGCCCGCGGTCTCGTAATTACGGTAAGCAACGAGAGACCGCTACGCGCGGCGATGCGCGACTACGAAGGACAACCCCCCCTGTGATTTGGCTCTGGATTGGTTTCCTTGCAATTGTTTTTATTCTGTTGGCGCTCGACTTAGGGGTCTTCAACAGGCACGCGCGGGTGATCGAGGCGAAAGAGGCGCTCGCCTGGACCGGTTTTTGGGTGGCGCTTGCGATGATCTTCAGCGTCGGCGTCTATTTTCTGTATGAAAATCACCTATTCGGAATTGGTACGGGGATCGGCGATGACCTCAGCGGGAAGGAGGCGTGGCTTCTCTACCTGACGGCGTACATCACCGAAAAATCGCTGAGCCTGGACAATGTATTTGTCTTCGCGTTGATTCTGACGTATTTCCAGATTCCGCGGGAGCACCAACACCGCGTGTTGTTTTGGGGCGTCCTCGGCGCGCTTATCCTGCGTGGCGCCATGATTGCGGTCGGCGCTGCATTGATTCATTCGTTTGACTGGATTACGTACGTTTTCGGGGCAATGCTGTTGTACACGGCGGTGAAACTGCTACTCGCCAGGAACGAAAAAGTCGACCCCGACAAAAACCTGCTTGTTCGGTTTTTCAAGAAACGGTTTCCCGTGACGCAAGAGCTGCACGGGGAAAAATTCATCGTGAAAGTAGACGGCAAGATTGCGCTGACGCCGCTATTCTTTGTGCTCGTTCTGGTCGACGTGGCGGATGTCATTTTTGCCGTCGATTCGATTCCAGCCGTTTTTGCTATTACGTCCGACCCGTTCCTAGTGTTCACGTCGAACGTGTTTGCGATTCTCGGGCTGCGTTCGCTCTACTTCGCGCTAGCGGCCGTGATGGAAAAGTTCCGTTACATGAAGCCGAGCCTGGTGTTCCTGCTCGCGTTCGTGGGCGTGAAAATGTTACTGGCGCACACCTACCACATCCCAGCCGCCGCGTCGCTTGCGATCATCGTGGGCATCCTCTGTATCGGGGTGCTTGCTTCGCTATTCAGCGAGTATCGCGATGCGAGAAAGGCGCGTGCCGTGGATAGTTCGGGCGAGACTGGCCCGGGAAAACGATGAACGGAACAATTGGTAAAATCGCCGCCATCGGCTTCGGCCTCACGTTGATGGCGATCGGCGTCGTGCTGCTTGTCTTGCCTGGACCGGGCCTAGTGTTGATCTTTTTGGGCGTTGGCGTGCTCGCCAGCCATTTCGTTTGGGCGCGGTGGCTGGTTAAAAAGGTCAAGCAACTCGCTGCGTGGGCTAAGAACTGGATCGCAAAAAAGAGGGGAAAGACGCCAGTGACGCCAGTGGCATTGGACGGACCCACTCGCACGAGTGGCAATCTTGATGACGACTCTAACGAGCCTCCGTTTCTGAATCGAGAGCCGTAATCCGGATATTCCTGATCGCGACGGGTCCATGGTCGCCCTGCAGCATGAGGGGTCCGGCCGCGACTTCATCTTCGAAGGCAGCTGCGCGCGTCGGGCCGGTGACTTCCACTTCCTCGTGAATGAGAATGCCGTTCTGGCGGACCGATTCGAACGCGGCGTTGGCAATTTTTTTGCCGGCGGCGTCGAATCTCGGCGCGCGGAATACCACGTCGAACGACTGCCAGCTGCCCGGCGGGCGAGACGCGTTCGACTTCGGCGCGTGCCCTTCGTAACCGCGTTGTTGGTCGGTGAGTCCCGGGTCGTCACGCCAGCGCTGGTAGACGCCGCCGCAGTCGCTGTGGGCGAGATCGGTCACGCCCCAACTGTCGAGAATCTGAATTTCGTAGCGACCTTGGAAATACACGCCCGAGTTAGAACCCTTCGAGACCACGAATTCGATATGCAGCTCGACGTCG
>JBGTJY010001069.1:0-2566 GCA_041744855.1 Candidatus Hydrogenedentales bacterium | reverse complement strand
GGCTGCGCTTCTGGAGGTTGCACTGCGGCGGCTGCATTCATGGCGGCGGGCGGTCGATCGGCGGACGCGCCCGACGTCGCGATTAGCATCGCGATGCCGAGGCATGTAAGGAAGCGAAGCATGGGAAGTTTCCGACGGAGGAACCGTTTTCAGGAACCGTTGACTGAATTTGGCCGGGGAAATCGGTTCCTAACATCGTTTCCCGGACCCATCTTGGTCCCCAAGCACGCACCCCGCAAAATACGAGGCTAACCCAGAGCCGATCGGTTATTCAAGTGGTGTAACGTGGGGTGGCACGCCCTGAGGTACTCCGAAGGGCGTGGGGCGGGGCAATTCACTTCACCACGCCCATCGGAGTACCTCTGAGTGTGCCACCCCCTCTCGCCTAGCTTGAACTACTGATCGGCTCTGGAGGCTAGCCGTCATGACCGGTTGCGGGGATGGGCAGCGACGCTGTCGGACTTCCCGATACGGATAGTGCGCCGCCGGGCAGCGGCGATACGGGGGACGCCGATGGCGATCGGGCCGCAAGTTCGGCCCGATGCCGATAGAGGATGGCGAGCAGTTCGTCGTCTTCGACGTCGCCTAACCCACGATTCACATGGGCTTCGCCGAGAAAACCGAGATGAGCGAGCAACTGGCCCAATCGAACGTCCGGGGCGAGTTGCCAGACTTCGGCCAACGCGGCCAACAGTTGTCGTTGCGCATCCGAGGTCATTACGTTAAGTCTCCGATCTTCGGTTGCATGGCGTAATCGCGAGGCAGCTTGCCGATGGCCTCGACGCGGATGAGGGCGCCAGGGGCAAGCTTGGCGATGCGCGTTGCCCTCGTCATGCCATTATACAGAACCAGCACGCTCGTAAACCCATGGCGGCGGCATACCCGCCATAGAACGCCCGAACAGAGCGATTTGACGCTGCAGCTTGCCCAGGTCCGCTCCCTGTCGGCGGGAAGGGGGGACCCGAAGTTCGGAAGGATCAACCTCGCGGAAATCTGCCATGCCGGGGTAAGTTATTCGATTTTGACGCTGAGGAATCGCAAGCGTGAAACGCAGCTAGTAAGGTGATTCCTAACGAGAATGCGCACCATTTTACCGCGAGAAATTCGACAAGGGAATCGGCGTGATCAACCCGGCCGGCAACTGGAACACCGTGCGCAAGCTCCGCGAGTTGGCGGAGCGGGCGGCGGACAAAAAGTAGAATGCCCCCTTCTGTGTTTCCGGGGACGCACAAACTACTCCGTCTCTGGCGCATTCTTCTGCGCGTTCATCGTTCGTTTCAACCATTCAACGCCGCGCTGATTTACGACGTAAACCTCCCAAGGAACTGTGGAATTCACGTCGAGATAAAAGCTACCAGGAGGTGTGCGGAGGCGCGTTATCTCGGGTGCGGCCTTTCCCCCGAAGTGTGCGATGACGTTTGCCCGCACGATGTCAGTGGTCGCGTCGTCGTAAACGCTAATCAAGTAGGTGGCGTCTCCTCCACCGCTCTTTGGCTGGAACATGATGTAGCCGTCGCCATCGAAACTGAAGGCGTCGGTTGTTAGATTCCCTCGCCCAGCGGCCTTCAGCACAATGCCTCGCGCATAGGCCAAGTAGGAGTCGGTCGCCGCATAGATGCGAGTCTCGCGGTTCCCAGCGTTGGCATAGAAGTCATCCAGAAACGTCGGTATTGGATACGCGCCCTCGAGATCGAGTTGCTGATCGGATAGAACGACGACCATTGCCAGCATGGTCACTACAGCCTTTCGATCCACCTCGTTAAGGCCAATCCAGTCTCGGCCCGTCAGCTTTTCGACATCTTCCACGCCCAGGTCGGAGCCGTCCGCGAGACGCATCTTGCCGTCTCCCGGCGGATCGTTTTCGCTATCAACCGATTGATCGTCGGATTCTATTGACTCCTTAGTTGCCACAGCACTCGGAGCCTCTGCGTTGCTCACAGTTGCAACCGTCGTCTGTGGCTGTGATTCAGCGACAACGTCCACGCCCTCGTCGCTGTCGAGGAGGACGTAGGTGACTCCCAGCGTGACTGCAATCGCAAGTACGATGCAAACCACGTAAATGACGGACGAGTTGCGCGACTTCTCCTCATGCGGAGCAGGTGTTTGCAGAACGTGCCGCGGCGGGGGCGGCGGTGGAGTTACCGTGATGTTCGAGCCGCAATGCGGGCACGGCAATATCCTGCCGATCGCCGTCGAAGGGGCTGACAGGCGTCGGTCGCACTGCGGGCAGACGACTATGATTTTGACTGGCGGCTCCATCAACGTGCGGCGCTTTGGTTGCCGAAGGCGGAGAGGTATACGGCGAGTATATCTGTTGAGGAGCTACACGCCATAGCGACCATTTCCTTCGTTTACTCCACGCTTTGGGGAAAAAGTGGGACATTTCACGCTCGTTCGGCCCGCTGCTTTCGGGGCGTGTTTCCGTCGCAGCGGGACGGCGCGATAATAGCCCAGCGTTTCAACGCTGGGGATGCGATCGGAACGAACCTCAACAGTCCTAAACAGTCCCGGAGGGATGGCTGAACTTCAGCCATCCCTCCGGGACTATCGATCACGAAATGCTCTG
>JBGTJY010001068.1:0-5905 GCA_041744855.1 Candidatus Hydrogenedentales bacterium | reverse complement strand
TTCTCTTCGCGCTGTTCTGTTTCCTATCGAAGTTCATCGAGGCGCCGCGCACCACGACCCTGAAGCCCGCAGTCGGACTCGGTGAATCCCGCCCCATCGTCGCCAAGCTCAGCGCGCTCTTCGCGCTCGATGCGTTCGGCGGCGGCTTCGTCATTCAAAGCCTCATGGCGTACTGGCTGCACCTGCGATTCGGCGCCGATCCGATCCAACTCGGCGTCATCTTCTTTTGCGCGAACCTCTTCGCCGGATTCTCCGGACTGGCCGCGGCCCGCATCGCCGCCCGCATCGGCCTCATCCGCACGATGGTGTTTACGCACATCCCCTCGAACATCCTGCTCATTGTCGTGCCGCTGATGCCCACGCTCGAAGCCGCCGTCGGTATCCTGTTACTCCGTTTCGCGCTCTCCCAGATGGACGTCCCCACGCGCCAGTCGTACCTCATGGCGGTCGTTCGCCCGGAAGAACGCTCGGCCGCAGGCGCCGTCACCTCGACGGCCCGCTCCGTCGGCGCCATGATCTCCCCAGCGATCACCGGACAACTCCTCCTCGTGCCCGCCCTGATCGGCGCGCCGTTCTTTCTGGCAGGCAGCATCAAAATCGTTTACGATGTACTCTTATTCTTCAGCTTCCGATCGATTCGACCGCCCGAAGAACGCGCAATTGATAAATCGCCCTGACGTTCAGGCAGTTAGAAGGAGAACGCACTCATGTACCGCTCACGCATTTTCGTCACCGCACTCGCGTTGTTGGCATTCTGCGCATTCCACCGAAGTTCCTTCGCCGCGCTCGACGCGGCCGTGATTGAAAGCGCCTCTGGCTCGCCCGCCACGACCACGCCGGATGGTGTCGTCAGACTCTCCTATCCCCGAAAAGAAGTCGAACTCACCGTCGACGGGACGCGCATTGTGCCCTTCGCGGGGCTTACTTCCTGGGCCGCGTTCATCGAAACACCCCACGGCGCGATGCTGATGGGCGATACCGTCGCGTTCGAGGATGAAATCACGCCGGCGATGGACGCTGCGTTCGCAGCCGGCCTCGAAGTCACCGCGCTACACAACCATTTCATTTACGACAAGCCGAAGGTGTACTTCATGCACGTTGGCGGCTCAGGCGCGCCCGCCGATCTCGCGAAGGGCGTCCGCGCCGTCTGGGATGCGATAAAATCCGTCCGCGCCGCTTCCCCAACGCCGGCCGCAGGCTTCGGCGGCAATCCGATTTCTGCAGGGACAATCGACGCCGCTCCGCTCGACGAAATCATCGGAGCGAAAAGCGCCGTCGATAGCGGCATGGTCAAATTCACGATCGGCCGCGAGGGCGAAATGCACGGCGTCAAAATCGGCGCTTCGATGGGGCTGACCACATGGGCGGCATTCACTGGAACCGACGAGTGGGCCGCTGTCGACGGGGACGTCATCATGACCGCCGACGAGGTCCAGACCGTGTTACGCGCGCTACGCAAAGCGAACATTCAAGTCGTGGCGATTCACAATCACATGATCGGCGAAACCCCCGCGTTCTACTTCGTCCATTTCTGGTCGAAGGGAAAAGCCGCAGAACTCGCGCAAGGATTCAAGACCGTTTTGGACGCGCAAGCCGGTGTTCATAAACCCGGCGCCTGACAAATGCCGCGAACTCATGAGACAACATCCGCGCGTGAAACGAAGTCTGTCGCTTGGATTACCGGAGGCGGCACAGGCATCGGCGAAGCCTGCGCGAAAGCGCTCGCCCGTGCAGGTTTCCATGTCGTGCTCTCGGGACGCCGCGACGCTGAACTACGCCGCGTCCGCGACCATATCCTGGCGAACGGTGGAGCGGCCGAGGTACTCGCGCTCGACGTGTCCGACGCCAACGCCGTCGACACGGCAGCCAGCGCAATCCGCGATCGACACGGCCGCATCGACCTGCTCGTGCACGCAGCAGGCATGAACATCCACAAAAGAGCCTGGCGCGACGTAACGCCCGACGACTTCGACGCGCTCACCCGCGTGAATCTCAACGGCGCGTTCTATTGTTGCCGCGCCGTGCTCCCGATCATGCGCGAACAACACGGCGGCCTGATCATCGCGATTTCGTCCTGGGCGGGCCGACACCCCAGCGCGGTCGCCGGCGCCGCGTACTCCGCATCCAAGCACGCCATGAACGCGCTCACCGAAACCATCAACATCGAAGAAGGCCGTAAGGGCATCCGCGCGACCGCCCTGTGCCCCGGCGAAGTCGCGACCGACATCCTCGACAAACGCCCTCAACCGCCGAGCGCCGAAGACCGCGCCCGCATGCTACAACCCGAAGACATCGCCGCAATCGTCATGTTCATTGCCACGCTAGCACCCCACGTCTGCATCAACGACTTACTCGTCTCCCCAACCTGGAATCGCCTGTACAACTGAGGCCTACACTTCACCGTCCAGGCTTTTGTAGTATGTCGTTGAAGCGGTACGACGACTGTACATCTTTCGGCGCCATCTTTACCGAAACTTTACCCGCGCTTTGCCGCATCTTGACATGTGCCGGACTAAACTCCACGAGGGTGGCTCGGGCTTTTGGGAAGACCGGTCAACGCACCGGCTGTGGAGGCGCGTATCAATGGCTGGTCTCGATCTTAATCACGGGATGAGTAGTCATCGGCTGATACACTACCTCTCCGCCGAGGGCAGCCATTATCACCATGACAAATACCGAAGGTGGCATAAACGCCTGGCGCACCATGTCGAATGCGCCATCCTCCACAAGCTGCTCCGGCAGTGCGGACGCAGTCATGAGGTCTTTGACGCCCCGTGCGGCCCGGGGCGCTTCTTCAATGTCATCAAGGAACACGCGGATGAGGTCCACCTGGGCGACATTTCGACCTGCATGCTGGACATCGCCCGTGAGCAAACCCAAAACCGCGCCGCCAGCTACACCGCCCTTGACCTCTTGAAGATCGGAACCGCACACCGCACGTTCGAGGGTGTGATATCCATCCGTTTGACGCACCATATCTACGAAGAGAAGGTGCTCGAGGAGTACTTGCGGGGCCTAGCCTTAATGACTCGCCGGTGGTTGATCGTAACTTTTCGGGATGCCCAGACTCCGCGGACCCTTTGGCGCCGCATGGGGCGCCGGCTCCGTGGCAAGCGGCATCTGCCAGCCCAGACACTGAGCCAGATTTCCGCCGCTGTAGGTGATTACGGACTCGACTTCGTGGCCAGCGCTCAAGTGTCTCCGTGGTTCTCGGGCCACTGTTACGTGCTCTTCGTCCGCAACCCGGACAGGGGCCACGGACGCGACGGCCTATAAGGACGCCACAATACGGCCCGTACGAAACACGCTGACACTCCAAATCCGCGCGTTTTCGCCGCGCTAGATCACCTTCCAGCTTCCCTCGTCCTTCGGATCAAACTTTCTCCGTCAGCGGCGCGGCGTTAGTCGTTGTCGGCTTCGGTCGCAGTCACGGTTTTGGCCATCAGCCCGGGTCCACTGCAGCGGATCTTCGCGATCCCGTTGGTCGAATCCGCATCTTGTGCGGCGGACAGTCTGACGGTTTGGTAGACGTTCCAATTCGCCGGCGTAAAGACCAAACTCGCCCCCGAACTGACCGAAATGTTTGTGTCGCCCGAATTCCGCGCCACACTCACCGTCACGTTGCTGCACGGCTTATTCTGGAGCTTCACTTGGAACAGCGCCCCGCCGCCTTCCGGCACGCTTACGGCGTTCACATTCGTCGTGAGCCGCAAGGGCCGGACCGAGAACACCGCATTGCTCTCATCGCAGATCGAAGGATTCGACACCGAACAGACCTCGATGGTGTAGTCGTTGCCCGTCGCGATATTCGAGGGTAGGCACCACAAAAATGAACCATCGTTCGGCGTCGAAGCCGAGACAACCGTGGACGCCGCCCCGCGCCACGCCGTGATGCTCACGTTCGCGCCGAGCGATCCCATGCTGTTCCAGCTAATTGTTTGCCGCGTACGCTTGTAGAAGGTCTCCCCGCCGTTTGGCCGCGTCAACGTAATCGTCGCACTGTTGTCATTGTCGACTTCGGTTGCCGTGACGATGGCGTTCGCCAGACCCGATCCGGAGCAACGGATGGTTGCAATCCCGATGGTAAAATCTGCGTCTTCGGCCGCGGCCAACCCAACCATCTGGAAAGTGTTCCAGTTCGCCGGCGTAAAGACACGGCTCGCTCCCGAACTCACGGTGAGGTCCGAATCGCCGGAGTTTCGCGACATGTTCACCGTCACGTTGTTCGTGGGTTGCGCGGCCAGCTTCACCTGGAAATTCGCAACGCCGCCTTCGGGCACGTTCAATGCCGAGACGTCGGTCACGATCGGGAGCGGCTGTATCGAGAACAACCCGTCGCTCTGGTCCAGGATGGTCGGAAAATCCACGGACGCAATCTCGATTAAGTAGTTCGTGTCCATAGCAATGTTTAGCGGCACGTTCCACAGCAAGGATCCGTCATTCGGAGTTGAGGCGATGATCGTCGTCGCTGTCGTCCCGAGCCGGGCTGTAACGCTTACGTTCGTGCCGACATTTCCCAGGCTCGTCCAAGCGATTTCTCGCCGCGTCCGCTTGAACCAAAGCTCGCCGCCATTGGGTTGCGAGATCGTGATGCTTCGCTCGCTCGGGGTGGTACCCGCGAGGGCAACACGCCCGATCCACGTTCCCCAGGTGTTCGCGCTGTCGGCGTATTCCGCGCCCATCCAAATCACGTTGGGATCGGAGGGGTCGATCGCGATCCCGCTGTAATCCCCCCAACGATTGCGTCCTATCAAGTCGAATCGTTCGTAGACGGCCTCGCCAGCCTTCAATGTAACGCTCGGCGGAAACGCAACTTCGTCGGCGAACTTGGTCGTGTATCTCGCATCGATAAATAGGTCGGGTGAGCTGCGGTTGAACACGAGACCGAAATCGCCCGCCTGCGTGCGGATGAGTTGCGGATAATAGTAGTCGGCAAAGGCGCTGCCGTAGTTCACGTTGAGCTCGGCCGAGTCCGTAAACGGGGCGATAACGAGTAAGCGGATAGCGTCTACAAGCGTGGCGCCCCCCCACGTTGAACCGATCGTAAACGCCGTGGTGAGCTTGCCATCGATGTAATGCACCTCCTGCACCCGGCAATCGGTCACGTGAATCAGAGCGCCGTTGTTCGGTTGGCGGGCAAGGGGCGGCGCCGCGTACGTACCGATATTGATTGACTTCTGCAGCGAAAACAACGGCGGCGTGGATAATGGAAAGGAAACGCGCCACATGCTGACAAAGTTCGATCCCGTATGGGCGGTGTTCAAGAGGAAGTTGCCCGCCAGCGAAGTCGCAACCTGAGCGGGCTTCCATCCGAAGACCGTTGTTCCGTCCAGATTGTTCCAATCCCAAAAGTCCCACCAGCCAAGAGGGACGCCCCCGCTCACCCAGTAGAGCTGGCTCTTGTACAGGATGCGCAGCTTCGAGTATTGGAATCCTCCAGCAAACGCGAATTGGTTTGACGTTAGATAAACGGCCTCGCTCGAGTCATATCCAAGACCTGGAAAGTCGGCCCAATTGGTTGTCGCGTTCGAGCCGTCCACCGATCCGTCGAGATTCGAATTTAACCAGCTGTTGAAGGGGTTCGAGTCGCGCGACACGCTGATCAGGTACGACGAGCCGGTGGTCTCGCCACGCGAAAGCGCCAGGATGATCCAGCGCCCTGCATGCGGATCGTAGACGACCTTCGGATCGAACGGTAGCCCGAGCGTGTTTACGTTGCTGAACCAATGCGCCAACGTCGCGCTGAAAAGCGTCGTCCCCGACTTCGAGAAGATACGGAAATCCCTGTTCACCACCTCGATGACATGATCCGGCCCCGTCGCGATATACGTGTCCGGCGGAATGTTTAGCGATTGGTTAAAGTGGATGCCTTCGAAATTTGTGCCCAGCGCGGGCACCGCCTTGA
>JBGTJY010001067.1:0-3711 GCA_041744855.1 Candidatus Hydrogenedentales bacterium | reverse complement strand
CCGCGAAGGCGAAGTCGTCAAAGGCACCGTGATCGAAGTCGGAGCCGATCGCGTTCTTGTCGACATCGGCTACAAGAGCGAAGGCGTCATCCCCATCGGCGAATTTTCGGATCCCTCGTCGCTCGCCATCGGCACCAAACTCGACGTCTATATAGACGAGCCCGAAGACGACGAAGGCATGCCCGTCCTCTCCAAGCTCAAAGCGGACCGCATCAAGAACTGGGCGCACATCCAGGAAATCTACGAAGCCGACGGCATCATCAAAGGTAAAATCGTCCGCCGCGTAAAAGGCGGCCTCAAGGTCGATATCGGCATCGACGCATTCATGCCCGCAAGTCAACTCACCTGGCGTCCCACGGGCGACCTCGATCGCTACATCGGCGATTCGATGGATATGAAAATCATCAAGCTCACCAAGCGCCGCCGCAACGTCGTCGTCAGCCGCCGCAAGTTGCTCGAAGAACAGCGCGCGGGCGAAAAGACCAAGCTCCTCGAAACGATCGCCATCGGCAAAGTACTAAAAGGCGAAGTCAAAAATATTACCGACTTCGGCGCGTTTGTGGACGTCGGCGGCATCGACGGACTCCTGCACGTCACCGATATGTCCTGGGGCCGCGTGAAACATCCGTCGCAAGCCGTATCCGTCGGTCAGCGCCTCGATGTGATGGTCCTCAATTTCGATCCCAAAACCGAGCGCATCAGTCTCGGCCTCAAGCAACTCAGCGAAAACCCGTGGAAGTCCGCCGAGGAACGTTATCCCGTCGGCAGCGTGGTGCACGGCAAAGTGGTCAGCATGACGGACTACGGCGCATTCGTGCAGCTTGAAGAAGGCATCGAAGGCATGGTCCACGTCAGCGAAATGAGCTGGACGCGCCGCGTGCGTCACCCAAGCGAAATCGTCGGCATCGAAGCCGGCGTCGACGTGATGGTGCTCAGCGTATCGCCAAACGAAGAAAAAATCGCGCTCGGCCTCAAGCAGACGCTGCCCAACCCGTGGATGGAAATCGAATCGAAGTACCCGCTTGGCTCGTTCGTCGATGGCGAAGTTCGCAACCTCGCGGACTACGGCGCATTCGTGCAAATCGAAGAGGGCATCGACGCGCTCCTGCACGTGAGCGATTTGTCGTGGACACAAAAAGTCAATCACCCCTCCGAACTCGTCAAGAAGGGCGACAAGGTTCGCGTCAAAATCCTCAGCATCGATCCCGCGCAGGAAAAAATTAGCGTCGGCCTCAAGCAACTCGAAAAAGACCCCTGGGAACAAATCATCGAGCGCAACCCGATCAATGAAGACGTCGAAGTCGAAGTTGCCAAGCTCGTCTCGTTCGGCGCGTTCGCCCGCATGGAGAACGGCGTCGAAGGCCTGATTCACGTCAGCGAAATCGACGATGAACCGATTCAGAAGCCCGAAGAAGTCCTGCAAGTAGGCCAAAAAGTCACCGCGCGTATCATCAGCGTCGACGCGATCGAGCGTAAAGTCGGTCTGAGCATCAAGGCCTTCAAGAAAGGCGAAGAGCGCCAGATTCAGGAACAGTACTCGCAAAGCGGCACCGCTGCTCCGGTGAACGTCGACGACGCGATCGGCGACGCGGTACCGGGTTCGATGTTGGGCGCAGGCGGTACGTTCACCGACGCGGCCAACGAAATGATGGCCTCCGTCCGCGCTGCAGCCCAGGCGCGCTCCGCTGACGAAGCCGCCAAAAACGCGGACGAAGATTAATCGAAGATTGATCCCAGACAGAAAATAGAAATGCGCATACACGCGCACTAGGCAAACTCATTACTGCAAACCCATCACGGCAAACCAACCGCGCCGGGCAGGATTGACCTCGCCCCGCGCTCAGCTCGCTAAGGCCCAAAGGGAGAATCCGATGGCTACCGCAAAGTCCCTCAACGCGCATCCCCTCGCCGGAAAGACCATGACCGGAGCGGAGATGATCGTACAGGTACTCGCGGATGAAGGCGTCGACACCATCTTTGGCTACAGCGGCGGCGCGATCCTCCCGACCTACGACGCCATCTTCAAATACAACGACACGCGCAAAGCGAACGAACAGATTCGCCTCGTCGTGCCCGCGAATGAACAAGGCGCCGGATTCATGGCCGCGGGTTACGCGCGCGCCTCGGGGAAAGTCGGCGTGTTCCTCGTCACGTCTGGTCCCGGCGCTACCAACGGAGTCACGCCCATTCGCGATTGCATGGCCGATTCCATTCCCGTCGTGCTCATCTGCGGCCAAGTGCCGCGCGCGGCGATCGGCTCCGATGCGTTTCAAGAAGCCCCGATCTTCAACATCATGACCGCCTGCGCGAAGCACGTGTTTCTCGTCGAAGACGAATCCAAGCTCGAAGCCACTGTCCGATCCGCGTTCGACATCGCGCGCAGCGGCCGCCCCGGCCCCGTCGTGATCGACGTTCCCAAAGACGTCCAACAGTGGATCGGCGAATTCCAGGGCGAAGGTCTCGTCGATTTCCGCGGATTCGAGCACCGCAAATCCGCGAGTAACGCGACGACGATTTCCCGCGCGAAGGCGCAGGACTTCTTTGCGATGCTGCGCCAAAGCCAGCGCCCCCTGATCTACGCGGGCGGCGGCGTCATCAACAGCGGCGCCGCGAAAACCTTGCGCGAATTCGCCGAACGCTACTCGATTCCCGCGGTCACCACGCTGCTCGGCATCGGCAGCATCGACACGACAAAGCCGTACGCGATGCACATGCTCGGCATGCACGGCACCGCCTACGCCAACTACGCCGTCGAAGATTGCGACTTCCTGATCGCAATCGGCTCGCGATTCGACGATCGCGTCGCCGGCAAAGCCGCCGAGTTCGCGCCCAACGCCAAGAACATCGCCCACATCGACATCGACGCCGCCGAAATCGGCAAAGTGAAAGCCGTCACTTGGTCGCACAACGGCGACGCGAAAAAGGCGCTCGAAGAATTGCTCAATCACGGCAAAGACGTGCGCACCAATTTCGCCCCGTGGCTCAAACACCTCAGCGCGATGAAAGAAAAACACCGCCTCAACTTCGATCGCGAAACGAATCTCATCCAGCCGCAAGAGGTCATCGAAATCCTCAACGGCGTCACCAAAGGCCAGGCGATCATCAGCACGGGCGTCGGCCAACATCAAATGTGGGCGGCGCAATATTTCGATTTCGTCAACCCGCGCTCGTGGCTCACCTCCGGCAGCATGGGCACCATGGGCTTCGGCCTGCCCGCGGCCATCGGCGCGCAATTCGCCTGCCCCGAGCGCATCGTGATCGACGTCGACGGCGACGGCAGCCTGCGTATGAACCTCGGCGAACTCGAGACCTGCACCACCTACGGCGTCCCCGTCAAAGTGCTCCTGCTCAATAATCTCGGCGACGGCATGGTCCGCCAATGGCAGACCCACATGTTCGAGAAACGCTACTCCGGCACCGACAAATCGCTGCACAAAAAAGATTTCATCAAAGCCGCCGAAGCCGACGGATTCGAATTCGCGAAACGCGTCACACAACGCCGCGAACTGCCGGAGCTGTTGCGCGCGTTCGTCGACTTCAAAGGCCCCGCGTTCCTCGAAGTCATGATCGATCAAAACGCCGAAGTCTGGCCCGCAGTCTGGCCCGGCAAAGGCTACAAAGAAATGTCCGTCGGCAAATACATCGTCCCCCGAGAAGGCGGCAGCCTAGACGCCTCCGCCGGCGCCCCGTCGACAGCGATGTTCTAACCCG
>JBGTJY010001066.1:0-3413 GCA_041744855.1 Candidatus Hydrogenedentales bacterium | reverse complement strand
ATTTGCACACGACCGGGCGTTGGTGTTTCAGCTGAAATGCGGCCCTGATCCTCGTAACATGCACACGTGACAAGGTTTATCAGCTTGGTACCATTGCTGGCCCTCACATTGCTCAGGTGTATATCGATGATTCACAAGCTCCTCCCCGTTTTCTGCGCGACACTGGTCGCGATCGCGCTGTCGCCGCTGACTTCCGGTGCAGAGCCCTTCGACACGGTCAAGCTCGACGAGACGCTTCGCGAGTCTGTTGAGCGTGGTTGCGTCGGAACGCAGTCGGTGATTATCACTGTCGCACCCGGTTACCGTGAGGGTCTGCGAAAGACGCTCGCGGCTCACGGAGATGTTGTCAGCGGTGAATTCCCCGCGATCAATGCTGTGGCGGCCACGGTGCACTGCGCCGACCTGGCCACGCTGGCCAGCTTCGATTCGGTTCGCGCAATTTCGACGAATGCAACTGTCGGTGTGAACGCTGTGAAAGAGAAGGCGCCAGCGGGCAAGAAGCCGGCGGAGAGGGCCACGAAGGAGAAGAAGAGCCCGAAGGCCGACGCCAACCGCGTCCAGATCGAGAAGAAGACGCTGGCCCGCGACCTCGAAGGAAAACTTGCAAAGGATCTGACGAAAAACGAATTCGCCACCCTCGGTGCGACAAAGTTCCGCGGTGCCGCCCCGAACAAACTGATGCTCGTCGAAGCCGATCCCGGGTTGACCGATGAGACGAACGGATCCGCCTTCGGCACGACTGTGCCTGTCACGAGAGCGGGCTTCGGCATCGGCGTCGCCGTCATCGACTCCGGCATCGAGCCAGGCACCGATTTCGACGAGCGCATCACCGCGTTCTACGACTTCACCAGGGGCAACATTCGCGCTGTTGCGCCGCATGACGATTACGGTCATGGCACGCACGTCGCGGGGCTCATCGCGAGCGAGTTTGTCGGCGTCGCGCCGCATTCACGTCTGATTGGTTTAAAAGTTCTTGATGCCCGCGGACAGGGCACCACGGACAACGTGGTTCGCGCAATCGAGTTTGCGATTACGAATCGCCACCTGCTTGGCATCAATGTGCTCAACCTGTCATTGGGCCATCCGATTTTCGAGCACGCCGCGACCGACCCGTTGGTCCAGGCTGTGGAACAGGCGGCGCGGGTTGGACTGACGGTGGTCGTGGCGGCCGGCAATTTCGGCGCGGATCCGAAGACGGGCGACGTTGCGTACGCCGGCATCGTCTCGCCGGCGAACGCGCCGTCTGCCCTCACGGCCGGTGCGGTCAACACATTCGAGACCGTGACGCGCGGCGACGACCGCGTGGCGCCGTACAGCTCGCGTGGACCGTCGTGGTACGACGGCTTCGCGAAGCCTGACGTGGTGGCCCCGGGCCACAACCTCCTCTCGGTGGCCGCCAACGGCAGCACGCTTCGCCGCCTGCAGACCGAGCGCGGCAACAAAGGCAACTACATGCGTCTCTCGGGAACCAGCATGGCGGCTGGCGTGACGAGCGGCGTGGTTGCAGTCGTGCTCCAAGCCAACCATCGCTTGACCCCGAACGCGTTGAAGGCGGTCCTCGAGTACACATCGATTCCCGTGCTCAAGGCCGACGCCGGCCGGTACGACGCCCTTTCGCAGGGCGTCGGGCAGATTCAGGTGGAAGGCGCCGTCACGCTCGCGCAGCTCATCAATCCGCACGCGGCAGTCGGCGACGGCTGGCTGTCGAGCGCATTCACGCCGTCGACGATGATCGGCACCAGGGTTTACAGCTGGTCGCAATCGATTATCTGGGGACAACGGCGCGTGGCGGGCACCGAATTGGTCAGCGAGCAGCGGCCGGCCTGGGCCTCGAACATCGTATGGGGCGCCGGACTCGGCAACGAGGACGACAACATCGTCTGGGGCAATGTCTCCGACGACGACAACATCGTCTGGGGCAATGCCTTCGACGATGACGACAACATCGTCTGGGGCAACAACATCGTCTGGGGCAATTCGCACGGCGATGACGACGACAACATCGTGTGGGGCAACCTCGCCGATGACGACGACAACATCGTCTGGGGCAACCAGTTCGACGATGACGACAACATCGTCTGGGGCAACAACATCGTCTGGGGCAATGCGCTGATCGGCTTCAGCATCGACGACGACAACATCGTGTGGGGAAACAACGACGACGACAACATCGTGTGGGGCAATCTCGACGACGACAACATCGTCTGGGGGAACCTCTACGACGACAACATCGTGTGGGGCAATAACGGGAACGACGACGATGACAACATCGTGTGGGGCAATCACTCACGCCTCGGCAGCATCATGAAGTGGGGCGGCGGCACGATTGGCGGCAACGCTACGAGTGCGCGCGCGCGCCGTACGGTTCGCAGGTAGTCACGATCGGCAGTATCGATCGAAATCACGCGCACACCTGCTCGAAGCGAGGGCAGGAGTGCGGAACGAAAAGCGGTAACAGCGCGCTTCGAAACAGTGGCGCGGGTTCGGAGGGTACCTTGAGAAAGTCATTTATTCGCGGCGGTTCGCGTCATGATCAGACGCTTCGGTCGATCCTGAATCACGACTCGTATCGGTCGAAGGCCGTTTGGGGATCCAAGGCGAGCTAGCAGATAATCGTGGGCGCGTGTCGCGTCCGCTGCTCGTCATCTTCCTCACGGTCTTCGTCAATCTCGTCGGTTTCGGCATCATTATCCCGCTGCTGCCGTTCTACGCGGAGACCTTCGGAGCGTCTCCCGTTGTCATCGGCCTGCTGTTCGCGGTCTACTCGCTTGCGCAACTCGTGGCCGCGCCCGTGCTTGGCGCCCTCTCGGATCGATTCGGCAGACGCCCAGTCCTGATCTTCAGCCTCATCGGCACCGTCATCAGCTTCGCGATGCTCGCGGTTGCGCAGAGCCTCGCGATGCTGTTCGCCGCGCGCGCGATCGACGGGTTGTCGGGAGGAAACATCACCATTGCCCGCGCGTATATCGCCGACGTCACCGAGCCCGACGAGCGCGCAAAGGCATTCGGTTTTCTCGGGGCCGCCTTCGGCCTGGGCTTCATCGTCGGTCCCGGCCTCGCAGGGCTGTTCGCCCACATCAGCTACACGGCCCCTCTCTGGGCCGCCGCTGCGGTCACCGTCGTGTCCGCAGCCATGGCGTGGCTTTGGCTTCCCGAAACCGTGCATCGCGGCAGCGCAGTTTCCGTTTCTCCGCTCCGCGCGGTGCCGGAAGTGCTCGCTCGTGTCCACCTGCGCCCGCTGTTGATCGCGGATTTCGTGTATTGGTGTGCGTTCGCGGTGTGTACGACGACCTTCGCGCTGTTCGCGTCGCGGCGCTTCGGGTTCGACGTCGTTCGCACAGGATACGTGCTCGCTGCATTCGGCCTGCTCGGCGTCGTCGTGCAGGCCGGCTTCGTCAGCGTCGGGGGCCCCC
>JBGTJY010001065.1:0-4652 GCA_041744855.1 Candidatus Hydrogenedentales bacterium | reverse complement strand
GTTCCGATATGAGCAACCCAATCGAACGGATCGTCCAATCGCGCAGGGAATTTCTGGCAACGAGCGCTAGCGGGATTGGCGGACTCGCGCTCGCTTCGCTGTTGGCGCACGAGGGCTACGCGTCGTCGCCGGCGCCCGCCGCGCTGAATCCGTTGGCGCCACGGAACCCGCATTTCGCGCCGAAGGCGAAGGCGTGCATTTTCATTTTCATGGCGGGCGCGCCGAGCCAGATTGACCTCTTCGATCCGAAGCCGGTATTGAATCAGTACGACGGCGACAAGCTGCCGGAATCGATGACGGACCGGGTTCGGTTCGCGTTCATTCAGAAAGATTCCGCGGTGCTGATGGGCACGCCGCGCAAATTCAAGCAGTATGGCCAGTGCGGGATGGAAATGGCCGACATTCTGCCGAACATCGGATCGTGCGCGGATGACATTTGTCTCATCCGCTCGATGCACACCGAGGCGTTCAATCATCATCCCGGGCAGTTGATGATGAACACAGGCGTGTCCACGTTCGGGCGGCCCTGCATCGGATCGTGGTTGAATTATGGACTCGGCAGCGCATCGGAGAGCTTGCCGGGATACGTCGTGCTCACGGCGGGACGCGGCACGAGCGGCGGCGCGAGTAATTGGACGAGCGGGTTTCTGCCATCGACGTTCGAGGGCGTGCTGTTTCGCAACCAGGGCGAGCCGATTCTGCACCTGAATAATCCGGCGGGGTTGCCGCACGATTGTCAGCGGCGCGGGCTCGATACGATTCGTGACTTGAACGCGATGCGGTACGAGGAGATGCTCGATCCGGAAATTTTGTCGCGGATCGCGTCGTATGAACTCGCGTTTCGGATGCAGGCGGAGGCGCCGGAGTTGCTCGATTTTTCGAACGAGAGCGATGCGACGCTCGACGCGTATGGCGTCCATCGCGAGGAAGGCGAGTGGAAGGAATACCGCAGCGGCGGCGCGGACGAGTTCCGCGGCTTCGCGTTGAATTGCCTACTCGCGCGGCGAATGGTGGAGCGCGGCGTGCGTTTCATCAACTTGTATCACGAGACATGGGACCATCACGAGGATATCGACAAGCGATTGCAGTTCAATTGCCTGATGGCGGATCAGCCGGTGGCGGCGCTCATCAAGGACCTGAAACAGCGCGGGCTACTGGACGAGACGCTCGTAGTTTGGGGCACGGAATTCGGGCGCACTCCGCTCGGCGAGAACCGTGTCGGGCGCGTCGCCAACACGGGGCGCGATCACCATCCGTTCGCGTTCTCGGTGTGGGCGGCGGGCGGCGGGATTCAGGGCGGACAAGTCATCGGCGAAACGGATGAGTTGGGTTGGGAAATCACGAAAGACCCGATTCACATCAACGATTTTCACGCGACGATCTTGCACTTGTTCGGGCTGGATCACTTGAAGCTAACGTACCGGCATCAGGGACGAGATTTTCGGTTGACGGATGTTGCGGGGAATGTCGTGGGGAAGATGCTGGCTTAGACTGGGCCTAGTCCGAACACGTCGGGAGAATCGGTCTTGCGGCTTCTGAAACAAATTGCGTTGGCTTTGCTACTGGTCCCATTGTGGACCGTGTGTGCAGCAGTATTCGTCGCCCTGATGATTTTTGTGCCCGCAGGCTTGGCGGTTTCAATTGAGTTGCCGTGGTGGGCGAGATTTGTCGTCGCTTTTTTGCCGTTCCTAGTAGGGGCAACGGTCTACGTCGTGTGGAAGTTGCGGCGAGGTAACAGATCGGGAATTTCCGTCTGATTAGATGACCTAGCCTCCGTGATGGGGCCAGATTAGCGGGCGCTTGATTCCGCGGGGTGAACCAATTCTCGACCGCACGCCGCTTCTTTGCGTTTCAAATCCGACCACATTTCGTCGATGTCGTAGTCGAATTGAGCGGCCAGCTTGTCCTTAATCTGACGAACTTCAGCCAGAACAACGTCGAAGGACTCTATCACTTCCATCTGCGCCATACCGTCTATTCTCCACGTAACCCTTCGGGCGTGCAAAGTACTGGCAGCTCAAGATCGAGGGAACCGGCGATCTTCTGCAACTGTCTAATTATAGACGGATTTGCGATGTGCCGGCAATTCCACGTGAGCAGAAAATCTACGCCGTGCGCGGTTGCTATGGCTATGTGAAAGGCGTCGCGCGTCGCCCGCTGAGGGAGTACATTGGCGGACATAATCGATTTGGCGAGGTTTTTAGCAGCGTCTGCCATCGTTAGCACCGGGATTTCCACAAGGTATTCCATTCGCAGACGTGCAAATTCGGAATTACAAGCGTGCGCTTCGTCAAGTACAACTTCCGAGGTACAAAGCTCGTACCGTTCCCTATCGAACTCCCACCAGTCACGAGTCAATTGCTGCCTGGCAGCCTGAAGCAGATCTCGCGCCGGTTGAGCTGCTAAGTAGCTGGGAATCGTCGTTTCAATGTAAACACGTTTCACAATTGGTGGGGCCTCCATCAATCTTGCGATATTCTATCACGGTTTTTGGGTTCGGCGGGACAGCCCGTCGCTCCGCTGTGGACGCGTTCCCCTGCTGGCGTGTATCGTTCTTCGATTCGACTACTGAGAGAGCATCCATGGACGAACCGGCCGTACTGTACGAAGTTTCGGATTACGTTGCGACGATTACGCTGAATCGGCCTGAGAATCGCAATAGCATGACGCCGGATGTGTTGGATGGGTTGATGGACAGCGTGGCGAAGGCGCGGGGCGACAGCGAGGTGCGGTGCGTGATCATTACGGGGCGCGGTTCGAGTTTCTGCGCGGGGGCGGATTTCAAATCGAATGTGCAGCGCGGCGATGCGGCGGGTCGAATGCCTTCGAATGAGCGGTCGTTCAGCATGTATCGTCCGTTCTTGAGCGTGCTGGAAATTGAGGTGCCCGTCATTGGCGCGTTGAATGGTCATGCGATTGGCGGAGGGCTCGGGCTTGCGCTGGTGTGCGATATTCGGATTGCGAATCAGGACGCGAAGTACGGCGCGAATTTCACCAAGCTGGGGCTACATCCCGGTATGGCGACGACGTATTTGTTGCCGCGTATTGTCGGCGTGCCGCGGGCAGCAGAGTTGTTGCTAACGGGACGGATCATTACGGGAGCGGAGGCGGCCAATTTCGGACTGGTCAATTATGCCGTGCCCGTGGAGGATGTCGGCGGGAGAGCGCGGGCGATGGCGAAGGAGGTAGCTTCGTGCGCACCACTGGCGAATCGTTGGACGAAGCGCTCGATTTACGAGCATGTGCATTGGGAACCGGTGAACGCCGCGCGGCACGAGGCGGATTTGCAGTCGCGGACGATTGAGACAGCGGATCACAAAGAGGGTGTGGCGGCGTTGTTGGAAAAGCGGGAGCCCAAGTTTAGCGGGCATTGAGCTGTCCACAGATTGCACAGATTTTCACCGATTTTGGGGAATTAAATGATGGGTTCGAAGATTAATCGGCAGATTGTTGTTGTGGAGCTTCCGCAGGGGAAATTGGAGCCGCGGCATTTTCAATTGCGCGAGGCCGCGATGCCTGAGCTGGCGGATGGGCAGGTGTTGACGCGGACGGTTTATCTTTCGCTGGATGCGGCGAATCGGGCGTGGATGCAGGGGGCTACGTACAAGGCGCCGGTGCTTGCGGGGGACGTGATGCATGGCGGCGCGATCAGCGTCGTCGAGGCGTCCAGCGATCCGAAGTTCAAGGCGGGCGATGTTGTCGAATGCATGCCCGGATGGCAGGACTACGCGGCGCTGCCTGGGAAGACATTAAATAAAATCGAGTCGAAGGACGTGCAGGCTGGAAGCCTGCACCACGGCGGGACTCCAATGACGCTGCATATGTCCGTGCTTGGGATAACCGGATTGACGGCGTATTTCGGATTGCTTGAGGTCGGTCAGCCGAAGCGCGGGGAGACGCTTGTTGTTTCCGCGGCGGCGGGTGCGGTGGGGAATGTCGTGGGGCAGATTGGCAAGATCAAAGGGATGCGCGTGGTCGGCATCGCCGGCAGCAATGAGAAGTGCAAATGGCTCACGAAGGAATTGGGATTCGACGCAGCGATCAATTACAAATCGGGGCCCGTCTCGAAGGGGCTGAAGGAGAATTGCCCGAACGGCATCGATGTATATTTCGACAACACGGGCGGCGAAATTCTTGAGGCGGTTCTGTTTCAGATGAACATGCATGGACGGATTGCATGCTGCGGCGTGGTTTCGCAATACGATACGGCGAATCCCGCGAGCGGTCCGCGTGGCGTGCCGGGGCTGCTAGTCGTGAAGCGGCTGAAGATGGAAGGCTTCATCGTGATGGACTACTTCGCAAAACGCGCGCAGGCGACGGCGGAATTGGCGGGGTGGGTCAAGGATGGCCGCCTGAAAGTGAAAGAGGACATCGTCGAAGGACTCGAGAATGCCCCGAAGGGATTGATCGGGCTTTTGCACGGAGAGAACTCGGGAAAGCGGCTGGTGCGCGTTTCGCCGGAACCGAAATGACCCAGATATCCGCCCCGCTGTACGTCCTTACGATTGCGGGCAGTGACAGCAGTTCGGGCGCGGGGGTTCAGGCCGATCTCAAGACAATCCACGCGCTGGGCGGATATGCGCTGTGCGCGGTTACGGCTGTCACCGCGCAGGACGGCGCGACGGTGACGCGGGTTGACCCCGTCGCGCCGG
>JBGTJY010001064.1:0-1901 GCA_041744855.1 Candidatus Hydrogenedentales bacterium | reverse complement strand
GGCGGTCGTGGCGACGCTTGCGGCGGTATCGGAGCGGGCCGTCAAGACCTATTCGATTGGATTCGAGTCGCGCGAGGCGAACGAGTTGCCGTATGCAAGCGCGGTGGCCGATCGTTACGGCACCGATCACCGCGAGGCGATTGTCACGCCCGATGTGGCCAATCTCATTCCGGGATTGTGCCGGCATTTCGCGGAGCCGTTTGCGGATTCCTCCGCGATTCCCACGTGGGCGGTGTCCCAACTCGCTCGGGACGGGGTCACCGTTGCGCTATCCGGCGATGGCGGGGATGAACTTTTCGCAGGCTACAGTTGGCTCCATGCGAACCGCATCGTGTCGCGGCTCCGCGCGCTTCCTACGCGCGCGCTACTGCGGACGATTCCGCGGACCGAACGGATGCAACGGCTCCTCGACGATATCGCAGTCGATGCACGCGCGAGTTTTCGGCGTCGATGCACGGCGTTCGATGCTCCATCGCGTCAGGCGTTGTTCAACGACGACACAGTCAATGTGCTCGCGCGCGGCGCGGTCGATCGATTCGCCGAGCATGCGGAGGCCGCGGCGAATTGGCCGGAAGACGACTGGATGCTCCGCCAGGATTTGCGCATGTATCTGCCGGACGATGTGTTGACCAAGGTCGATCGCATGAGCATGGCGCATTCGCTCGAGGTTCGCGTGCCGTTGCTCGACCACCGCATCGTCGAGTTCGCGTTTACGCTGCCGTTCGAGTTGAAGATGCACGGGCGCATTTCGAAGCGCCTGATGAAGCATGCGTTTCGCAATCAGCTTCCCGCCGAATGTCTGCGCCAGCGCAAACGCGGTTTCTCGATCCCGATCCACGATTGGTTTCGTCACGATTTGCACCCGATGTTTATGGACACCGCGCTTGGCTCGCAGTCGCGCTGCAGTGAATGGCTCAACACGCACGCGGTACGTCAACTTTTTGACGACCACGCGCAAAAGGGAGCGCGAAACGGACACCGCCTATGGGCGATCCTGATGTTCGAGGAATGGCTTCGTTACGACGAACGACGCCGCAAAGCGTCTGGCGATCGACCGATCGAGATCGAGCCGCCGCGCATTCGTGCTTCCGCGTGACACTTCGATTCGCAGCGAATGCGGTACAATTCTTGCGCTTAACGATGTTGCGCAGGCGTTCGTAACGGAAGGGTCATCATGCGAGTATTACTTGCCCCGTTTTTTGCCCTGTTGGTTTACATCTCGGCCGCCGTCGCCGTCGAGCTCAATATCGACGAGTTGGTGGGCAAGGATTGGTACGGCCTCTACATGAACGGCGCGAAGGTCGGGTTTGCCGTCAACGAGATCAAGCTGAACGACAAGGGCAACATCGTCACGTCGGAGAACGCGACGTTCAAGATGAACATGGCCGGCATGAAACAAGACATGCGCATCGTCAGCACGCGCGAATTCGACCCGCAGGGCAATTTGCTGCGCATCGATTCGCAAGTCGAGGACATTTCCGGCACGAACGAGTTTCACGCCGTGGTGGAAGGCGAGAACATGACGCTGGTATCTGTCGTGGGCGGCCAGACTCGGGAATCGACGATGCCGCGGCCCAAGGAAACGCTGCAGGATTTGTTAAAGCAAATGAAGCTGGTCGGGCCCGACGCGCAGGTGGGCGACATGATCGAGTTCTCGCTTTTCGAGCCGATGTACGGCGCGGAAATCAGCGGCGAGAGTACGCTCGACGGAAAGGAAGCGCGCATCCTCGACGGCGTTGAGGTCGAGGTATACCGCATTCGCACGCTGCTGAAGCGGCTGGGCATTCAGTCGGTTGCGTACGTCACGGAAGGCGGCACGATACTCGAGGACCAAATCGCGGGCGGCATCATCACCATGCGCCTCGAGCCCGAGGAGGCCGCGAAAGACGTCGCGTATACCA
>JBGTJY010001063.1:0-4421 GCA_041744855.1 Candidatus Hydrogenedentales bacterium | reverse complement strand
TCGAACAGCCGGCGCAATTCATGGTCGCGGTTGGCTTGGCGGCCCGGGGAGTAGCCGAACTATGATTACCATCAATCTCCTGCCTTTTGAACTGCGCCCGATCAAACGGACGCCGCTGCCCTACATGGCCAGCGTCGCCGTGCTCGCCGTAGCTATCGCGGGCGTCGCCCTCACGTTCGTAGCCAACAAAGCGAGCATCGCGCACGCCCAACGCCTCCTGCAGCAGCACACCGAAGAGCTCGCGCGCCTGCAGCCGGTCGTTGAGGAATACAACGCGCTGAGCCAGCAAAAGAATCAGCTCGCCGAACAAGTCAGGACCATCGAAGAGATCGCCAGTGACCGCACGATCTGGTCGCGCCAACTCTATAACTTGAGCCGTTTGACCCTCGAGAACCAGTGGTACAACGGCATCAGCGTCGGCACGCAGCAATTTCAGGAAATGCGCAAGATTCCCAATCCCGCGACCGGTCAACTCGAATACCAACCGGTCATGGTGCCAAAGCAAGTGCTCACGGTTTCCGGATACGTCATCCCCGGAACCGAAGGCACCAGCGACATGAGCCAACTCGCGCTCAACTTCGAGGAGGACGAGGAATTCTCGGATCTCTTCGAACTAGACAAGGCATCGTTCACCGACACCATCATCGAAGAAACAGCGGTGCGCGAATTCAATCTCGACTATGTCATTGAAGGCGGTAGTCGTCCAGCCGACGGAGCGCTAACACCATGATGGAGTTCTTGAAAGGCACCGTTACCTCCCGCGACTGGTTTGCGGTCGCCGGTATATTGGGACTCGCGGCGTCTTGCGTGGCCGCGTTCTATCTCTTCGTCCACACCCAACAACAGACCGAACTGCTCGCCATCAAAACCCTGGACGAGCGCAAGGTCATGGACCTCAATCAGGCCCGCGCAATCGATCAACAAGTCGATGCGCTGCGCACCGAAACCGAACAGATCAAGGCGCTCGTTCAAGAATTCGAGGAACGTCTCCCGTCGAATCGCGAGATCGTCTCCCTGCTCAAAGAGTTCCAGCGCATGGCCGACGAGGAAAGCGTCAGCGTCGAATTCGCCTCGCTGCCGCGCGATCGCGACGAACGCAAGGAAACTATTCCGTACAAAGTCGTCGCCCGCGGAAATTTCCACCAGGTCGCCGGGTTCGTCAATCGTCTCGAACGCTTCAAGCGATTCCTGAAAATCACCAATTTAAATGTCGGACCCGCGGGATCTATCGGAGTGCGCGCCGATTTCACACTGAACACTTACCGCTTTATTCAGAGCGAGGCATAAGGAGCTGACCTTGGACAGCAACCAACGGAACCGAGTCATTCTCCTCGGCGGATTGGGCGTCGTCATCGCGGCGGTTTTTTGGTATCAGTTTTTCCGCTCGCCGGCCGCGACGCCCGCCGCAGTCGCCAGTGTTCCCACAGCGACCGCCGAGTTGGCCAACGTGGAATCGGTCTTCGAAGAGGCCAATTTCGATATCGAAGAACTCGCCAACTCCATCAAGGACGTCGAGTTCACCTACGCGGAAGCGCGTGAAGTGCGCGACCCGATGGTGCCGCTCCTCGGCGGGACCGCGTTCATCGAATTCGAAGGCACGAAAGCGGGGGAGACCGTAACCCTGCTCGACGAAAACGTCATCTACGAAGCCAATCGCAAAAAAGTGACCGGCATTATTTTTGATGGTGCAAGCCCGTTAGCGGTACTAAGCGAATCAGGTGAACCGGACGAGATTGTTTCGGAAGGGTTCGATCTGGGTGGCGGCATCGTGGTGCGAACGATTCAACACAACCACGTCGTCCTCGCCCTCCAACTCGAAAACGAAACGATGGAAATCGTCAAAGAACTGAAGGAGCAGTAGAAACATGTTCCAGTTGACGCGATTCTGCTCGACGGCCGTACTTGCGCTCCTGGCGCCTGCGCTCGCCCAAGTTTGGCCTGCCGCAGTCGGGCCTGCCGCAGTCTGGCCCGCCGCAGTCTGGCCCGCCGCGGCCGCGCAAGAGTCACCGGACCGGATGGACGCGCTCAAACGGGACATGGTGCGCACCGTGTCCAATGGCGCCGACTTGGATGCCGCAGCCGCCAGTAGTCTCGTTCGCGCGGCCGCGATCACCGGTATCCAAATCGATTCCGCGACCGACACGCCTACCATCTCTGTTCAGTGCTCACGTGACGTCGCATTCCAAGTCACGCCGTCGTCCGCGGGTTTCACGCTGCGTCTGTTCGATGCGATCATCCTGGCCGATTGCAAGCGCATGGCCATCGATGGCGGCCACCTGTTCACGGGCGCAGTCGCTAAACTTGTCCAGGTCGAACCGCAATTCATAACCGAGATCGCGGTCCACTTGAGCGCGCCCGTGGCTTACACCGCCCGCGGCGGCGACCGCACCGTCCACGTACAGATTTTCGGTTCGCCGACGAAAGCGCAACTCAGCGCCTCAGTCGCCGAAGAGGAAACGCGCTCGGTTGAAACTGCCAAAGCGCGTGTAGCAGAAACGGCCCGCCGCACCGAAATGCGCCTGCAGCCGGCATTCGAAGCATTGAACGCCACGCTCGCTCTCGGTGCGCAACGACTCCAAGACACCAAGCTCGGTCTCCTCGAACGCGGGCTCCAACTCGCGGGCGACCAGAAAGTAGCCGCCGATCACGAAGCGCTGCGCATGGACCTCGCGTTGCAGTACACGCGATTCCAGGAAACCAGCAAGCTCGCGCAGGAACTTGAAGTCGCGTTGGCAACAGCGCACACCGAAGCCTTGACCGCGCTCGCCGCGCCCAACGCATCGCAGTCGGCTGCGAAGATCGTCGGCAACTACGAAGCCACGGTTCAATCGATTGTCTCTTCCATACCGGAATTGCACCAATCCGCGAACGCCCATCTCGCTCGCCTCGAAGCACTCGGTGGACATGCGAGCGCCAACACAAATAGCGCGTTGGATTCGCTCGACCGTTCCCTCGCCGCGCTACGTGAACAAGCCCCGCGCGCGACCACCGCACAACAAAGCTCGCCGCTCGACGAATTGAGTGACGCGTTGCAACGCGTCCGCGCGCAAGCGCCACAGTACGCGACCGGACCAACGACAAAATTCGCAATGCTGCTCGACCCCGAAGACGAAGAAGGCGCCGCCGCCGAAACCGGTGCCGCGGCCGAAGATGCAATACCCCAACCGCCCGCGCCACGTTCCGCCGAAGGCGCCGCAACGCGCCCCGCAAAAGACCCCGCGAATTTCCAGACAAGCGACAAACTCTTCCCGCCTCAACAGGTGTTGGACGCCGTGGAAGCCTCCGGCGCGATCGTTCTCGCGCAAAATCAGGAACAGCAACCCGCCGCGGCAGAACAGCCGGACCGGCCGACGGAAACCATCGACGCGGAAGTAATTTCCGACGTAGAACTGTCCGGCGTCAGCACGTCGACCTCGAGCCGCGTGACGCTTTCAACCGCCGCGGCGAACCGTCCGCCCGCGCACCTGTACAACCCGAACGTGCCGGAATCGCAAGACCCGCTGCGCCAGCCCGTGAACATCGATTTTCAGGAAATGGACCTCAGCACAGTCGTCGGCCTGCTCGCGCGCAAAGCGCAGATTAACGTCATCGCCGACGAAAAAGTGGAAGGTTCAGTAACGGCGAACTTACAGAATATCCCCCTCGGCCGCGCGATCGAAGTCGTCTTGCGCATGAACAACCTCGGCATCATCGAGGAAGAAGGCGTCTACCGCATCACGAGCTACGAAGAAGCCATCGCCGCGCGCCGTGATACCCGCATGATCCCCCTCAAAAACGCCATCGCGTCCGAAGTCGCCAAAAACATCTCCGACCTCATCGCGAATACGCCCGATGGCACGCTCATTTCGGTCTCCTCGAACGACTCCACCAATCACCTGATCATTACGGGGCCGATCGAGTTGATCCGCGACTACGAACAAATGGCCCTCAACCTCGACGTGGCGGAACAAGTCGTGCCCACCGTGACGCAGGCCATTAAACTGAACTACTCCGATCCCACCGAGCTGCTGCCAGTCGTGCAGTCGCTTTTGGGTGACGGCGGACGGGCCTCTGGCGACTTGCGCTCGCGCCAACTCGTCGTGACGGATATCCCCGTCAAGGTCGAAGAGATTGCGGCCCTCATCGCCGAACTCGACGTGCCCGTCAAACAAGTCAACATCGCCGCCATGATTGTCGACGCAACACTCTCCGACGACGCGCAAACCGGTATCGACTGGATTCTGAACGCCATTCGCCGCACGAACGACAAAGGCGAACTCGTCGGCAATCTGAGCGGGCTACAGACCGAGAACGACTTCACGACTGGACCTGTGACGCCCGGCATCGTGCCCGGAATCAACCTGGGTAGCCAGGTGCTGTTCGGGATTCTTTCTGGCGACGTGGATATCCGCGCGGCCATCGCAGCCGAAGTCATGAGCGCG
>JBGTJY010001062.1:0-4753 GCA_041744855.1 Candidatus Hydrogenedentales bacterium | reverse complement strand
CGGGCGCGGATTGGGTGTGGACGCTGCTTGTGTTCGGGCTCATCGCGATACTCATTTTCGGACCCAAGCGCTTCTACACGTCGATCGAGATTTCAATCTCGTTGTTGGTGCTCATCATCGTCGTCGGGATGATCTTCGTAGCGATTCGGGTGGGGACATGGGCCGACGCCGCGGCGATGGGCCGGGGTGTGTTGAACGTCGGGAAGTTTCGGTTTGACGACGAATTCTCGCCGCTGCGATTGTTCGGCGCGGTGGTTTTCGCCGGCGCGGGCGGATTCAGCAACCTTTACTACGCCTACTATTTGCGCGACAAAGGCGTCGGCATGGGCAGCAGAATTCCCCCGCTCGCGAACCCTCTGCGCGGTATCGATGAACCCAGCGTCGATACAGGATTCAAATACAACGATACGCCGGAAAACGGAGCGCGGTTTCGCGATTGGTTCAATTTCGTCAAGCTCGACACGACGATCTATTTCTGGGCGCTGACGACACTGACCCTGTTCTTATTTATGTTCGGCGCGCTCGTGGTGTTGCATCCGCTGGGTGTTGTTCCGTCGGAGGCAACGCTGGTCTGGGATCTCGCGACCATCCTCGAATCGTCGATGGGCGTCGGCGGGCGCTATCTGTTTTTGATCATCGGCATGGCGGCGTTGTTCAGCACGCAGCTCACGATTCTCGATGGCAGCGTGCGGATGTGGGTCGACATTTCGCACACGAACTTCGGCTGGACGCGCCGCTACACCTCGGGCAAGCTGTATATCGCGCTGGCGCTTGGGCTGATGGCGCTCGGCGTGTTGAGCACCTGGTTCTTCGAGACCTTCGACGTCACGGCACTCGATTTCCTGTTCCTCAACGCAGTCTCGAACGGATTCGCCATGGCCGTCTATGTGCCCCTGATTCTCTATATCAATATGCGAATTTTGCCCGTGTCGGCGCGGCCGAAACCCTTTAACGTTGCAATGGTCTGTATCGGAGCCTCGGTGTACATCAGCTTCGCTATATATACAGTCGCCGACAAATTAATCGGCTGGCTTTCCTAACGTAAATACGGCCGCAGAGAAACATGGAGTATAAGCTGCGCAAAATGTATGAAATGGGGTCTGTCGCCTTGACTTTGACCATCCACCGGTCCAAAAATTCGTCGCACCCAAGAGTTCGTGGCCCACAAAATTTTGTGGCACAATTGGCCGGGGGACGGCTCGGGCATAGGAGGTCTGCGAAAAGGTGGTTGATTGGCGTGTGCCCGTTGTTCAGCCGTGGGCAGCTGGACGACGTGAACTAGTGCGAACCGTAATCGCATCCGCGTGGCTCATGGTCGCATGCGCCGCTAGCGCGCAGACCGAGACGGCGCGGGTGCAACTGCTCTGGTCGCCCTCCGGAGTCGAGGTACTCGGTCTCGAAACCACGCTCGACCCGAACGCCGAATCCGGCAAACCAAGCGTCGACTCGATCGCCGGGAGCCGGATCGAGCTGCTTGCCGGCGCGGCCGTGGTTGGCTCCGTTCCCGTTCGCGTACCGAATATTCTGTATCAATGTCTGCCTGACCCCGAGACGGGTCTGCTTTCCGGTGGCGCATCGGCGATCGACGAGATCGAGTTCTCGGTCCGCGTGCCGCTCACCGAGGACGTTAGCGCGTTGCGGTACCACGATGGATTCGGCGCGCCAAAATCCGCGATCGAGATCGCGTCGCTCCCCAAGTCGATTGCCAAGGGCGGGCTACCGACGAACAAATTCATCGACAACGGTCCCGACGACAAGCGGATCGTGTTCGCCATTTTGGGCGATGGATATCAGGCCGCGGAGATGGCGCAATTCCGTGCCGACGCCGCCGCCGTGATGACGGGTTTCCTCGCGGAACCGCCGTGGAGCTACTACGCGCCGCTCATCAACGCGTATACGGTCGATGTCGTGTCGAGTCAGTCGGGCGCGGATCATCCCTTCAACGGCACCTTCGTGAACACGGCGCTGGACGCGAGCTACAATTTTCCGCCGATCGAGCGATTGTTGACGGTCAATTTCTCGAAGGCGTTCCAAGCGGCAAGCTCCGTTCCTTCCTACGACCTCGCGCTCGTCATCGTGAACGATCCGCAATACGGCGGCTCGGGCGGACCGGTCTCCGTGGTATCTGTCGCGGCGGCGGCGGTGGACATCGCGATTCATGAAATCGGGCACACGTTCGGCGGGCTCGCCGACGAATATGAGTCGGCGTGTCCGGGATGTCCGACTTTTCCGACGGAACCGAACGTGACGAATGTCCTGTCGTTGGGACAAATCCCGTGGACCCATTGGATCGAATTGGGCACGCCATTGCCTACGCCCAAAACCGCGCCGTACGACGGGATCATCGGTTTATTTGAAGGCGCGAAGTATCTGCCGCTGGGGAATTATCGGCCCCGCCAGCGGTGCATGATGCGCAGTCTCGCGGATGGCTTCTGCCCGGTCTGCGCCGAGGCGCACATCCTCGAGATTTACCGGACGCCCGGTATCGACCCGATCCTCGACGCGTCGCCGGATCCAGGCGACACGATCGAGTACGTGCCCGGAAATCCGGTGACGCTCAGCGTGACTCCGGTGAACCCCGTCGGCCACAACCTGGACATCACGTGGCTCTTGGACGGCGTGGCGATTTCCGGCCAAACCGGCTCGACGCTCAACTTGAATACGAGCGTGCTCAGCGGCGCGCACGAGGTCACCGCGGTCGTGGTCGACGACACGCCGCTGGTTCGCGAGGATCCGGCGGGCGTCCTCGAGGATTTCCGTTCATGGACGCTGGAGCCAATCGGGGGACTGGGTCCGCCCGAAGTGGAATTCGCGCATCGATCGCTCTACGAAGAAGGCGATACGCTGCTATTCGAATTACCGGAACCGCACTCGCAATCGCTTCCTATCCAGTGGAGCAAGAACGGCGTGCCACTCGTGGACGACGCGCGCATCGGCGGATCGCAAACTCCGACGCTGAGTATCCAACCGCTCGTCGTCACGGATTCGGGATCGTACAGCGTCACGTTCGACACGGGGACCAAAGGCCCGGCGCAGATTTCCAACATCTACGTTCAGGTCTTTCCCGTTGGTTCGTTGCCCGCGATTGGGAGGACGGGACTCGGCGTGCTGATCGGCGGCGTGATCTTGGCGGGTATCGTCGCGCTGTTGCGGTCGAAACGTGCCGCCAGCCGATCGAAGCATTCGCAATAGTCGATTGCTTCGTTCAAGCATTCCGCAAACGCCGCCTCACATCGTAGAACGCGCGTTTCCTTTCTCCGCTTCCGCTTTCATAAAATAGCGTTCGGAACCAGCTCAGGGACTGCTGCATGTCGAGAGAGATTGTTCTATACACCGCCAAACTCTGCGGCGATTGCCAGAAACTCAAGGCGTTCATGGATACGCATGGCATCGAGTACGAATCGCGCGACATTCATGCGGATTCGCTCCATGCGGAAACACTGATCCAAAATACCGGGAAACTCGGCGTGCCGTTCTTGTGCATCGATGGCAAGTGGATTCGCGGATACGATCGCGAGAAACCTTTCTCCGACGAATTCGCGCAGAGTCTTTTCGACGAAGAAGTTACGGGAGTTGCCCCGCCATGCGATCGATCTCGGTAGTTTTACTCGCCTCCTATGCCGCACTCGCCTCGGCAGTCGACAAGGAATCTCTACCGCTCGTATACGAGTCGGATTTCGAAACCGGCATCGCGGGCTTGATCATGACCGACCCCGACGCGTGGAAACAGGAGAAAGACGGTGCGAACGGCGTGCTCGCGTTGGTAGCGCCGAGCAAGTACGAGCCCAAATTGCGTTCGCCGCTGAACATGGCGCTCGTCGACGGCCTGTCGTTGACCGATTTCATTTTCGAGGCCGACGTGAAGCAGACCGGCCGTGAATATGGTCATCGCGACCTGTGCTTTTTCTATGGCTACCAAGGGCCGGAGTATTTCTACTACACGCACCTCGCGACCACCGCGGATGAAAATGCGAACTCGATTTTTCTCGTGAACAATGCCGCGCGCGTATCCATCGCGAAGGAACGTACGGACGGAACGAAATGGACCAGCGGTTATCACAAAATCCGAATCGTCCGCGATAGCGAATCGGGCCTCATCGAAATCTTTTTCGATGACATGGAAAAGCCCGTGATGCGGACGATTGACCGGACCTTCACGTACGGCGGGATCGGCGTCGGCTCGTTCGACGACACGGGTTACTTCGACAACATCCGTATCTGGGGTAAGAAATCGAGCGAAGGCTCCGACACGAAGAATCACGCGCTCGCGCCCAAGAAAACCGAGTAACGCCGGTTTCTAACCGGCGAGCGGGGCGACGAAGCTTCTCCCGATGCCCGCAGAACAGCGAGAAAATCTCGGCATCTACATTCACATTCCGTACTGCCGGCTCGTTTGTCCCTATTGCGATTTCGTCAAACGCGGCGCACCGGATGGGATTCCGGAGGCATTCATCGACGCGCTGTGCCGCGAGATCTCAGTCGGCCAAGATCAGGCAATGGTCACAAGTATCTTCTTCGGCGGCGGCACTCCTTCAATGCTGCGTGCCGCGCAATTGGAGCGCATCCTGGGTGTAGTGGCCGCACGCTTTCAACTCGAGTCGCCGGAGATTTCGCTCGAGACGAATCCCGACGACGTGACAGCCGAATCCGCGCGCGCATGGGCGGGCCTAGGGATCACACGGCTGAGTCTTGGCGTGCAGAGTTTCGATGACGACGCGCTGCGCTATCTCGGACGCATCCACAACGCGGAAGC
>JBGTJY010001061.1:0-6046 GCA_041744855.1 Candidatus Hydrogenedentales bacterium | reverse complement strand
GGGTACTACCGAAACGGAACCGAACTGACGGAAGTGCTGATCGAAGGCGAAAGCCGTTTCGATTCCCATGCGCGACATCACCGCACGGCTCGTGCAATCCGTGAAGCTCCAGTCCTTATCGCCGAATCTGACGAAGGTCTCCCATGCGCTTCCCAGATCCTCGCGCGTCACGTATTCCAGTCGTGCGAAACGTGATGACCAAAGATCGTTTCCTGCTTTCACCGCGAGCTCGCCCTGACCGCGCGCCCGAAGCAAAGTAACGACCTCGTCGACAATGTAGTCGGTTGTAATGAGTTCTCCCGCGTTCTTGCTCATCCAAGCCCTCGCCATGTCTGAGTGCGTATCCCAAGGGACATACGCAGCGAACCAGGCCCCCGTATCTACAAAAATCACGGGGAAGTCCGATAAATAACCTTGTCGTGGTCGTCGCTCGTCCAACCATCGTCCGGCGGTTCCGCGGTGGCCAGCTTTCGCAATTCATCGAAGCGGGCCAACATCTCCTCCTTTTTAGCGCTCGACATTTGTCCCGCGCCAGGGACCACCTGTTCTTGAATCACGCGCTGCACTGCTCCTTCCACAATCTCGGTTACGGTCTTGCCGGTCGTCTCAGCGATCGCCTTAAGTTGCCGTTCGTATTTCGGATCCAATTCGACGACCATGGAGAAACCCTCCAACGCTATACAACGTGAGCCTATTTCAAGTAGAACATGCTGAATCATTCGACATCCATTGTAACCCAGAATCTACACCATTCGATGAGCCTCCCCTCGCCAACTCGCTCGAAGCCGCTCCTGGAAAGGATAACCTCCGCATCGCCATCATCGGCGCGGGCGGCGCTGGCCTCCTTACGACGTGGTTTGTCCCTCCCATACATCACGTCACGCTCTTTGAGAAAGAGTCCTACCTCGGCGGGCATGCGCACACATTGGAAGTTCTTCGAGACGGTGTCTTACGGAGTCAACACGGGGGTTCACTTTTTCTGCCGTAGCACGCATCCGCTGTTCACTCGGTTCTCGACGCATGGAACGTGACCGAGCATTACCCCATGACCGGCACGTTTCGCTCGGGGAGACGGGCCGGTGATGTAATATCGCCGGTGGGCGAAACAGTTTTACGAGTAGCCTTCAAGTCATTCCCGCGCAGGCGGGAATCTCTCAACTTTTCCGCTGCCGTGAGTGGAGGGAGAGATTCCTGCGTGCGCAGGAATGACGGGCTCGTGGTCGATCCGCAAGCTCACGCTTTCTTCTCCCACGGACGACGCCCACTTGGCCTCCATGCGATCCAGATCGATAGAGATGCTCGCCGGTATGGAAGACATTTCGCGTCCCGGATTGAAGACCCACGTATCTTCGATGCGGTCGTACCAGGAGCCGCCGTCGTAGAATGGCGCGTGGTGGATGTGGCCGCCGATCACCAGTTCGGGCCGTAGGCGCGTGATGAGTTCGGCGAGAAACCCGTCGCCGATGTGTTGCTTGCCGTTCCAGGATGTCCTCGATCCCGTTGGCGGTGAGTGATACAGCCAGACCCATCGCAAATCGGCTCGGCGCGCGGCATCGTGTTCCAGTTGCGCTTGAACTTTCGCGCGGGCCTCGTCGCCTTCCCACCAGGGGCAGATCGTGAACATGAAGCCGTCGTGGAATGCGGTCTGCGAATCCACGGTGACGCGATCGATCTCTACGTGCCGCAGCCAATCCGCGTAGCGTTCGCCCGCGCTGTTTTCGGCATCGAGATCGTGGTTGCCGGAACAGACGACGACCGGCGCGAACTCCGCGAGTCGTCCAAGGTACTTTTCGACCACGACGATTTGCGTGTCGATATCCGCGTGGCCCGCGAGATCGAGGAGATCGCCGGCAATAACGAGGAGGTCATGACCCGTCGTCCGCGCGCACAACCAGTCGAATTGCTTAAGACTGTAGTGGAGATCGGAGACGACGAGGAGCTTCATTTAGTTCCTGGGCTCGCTAGATTGCCACGGCCGCGCGCTTGGTTTGACTGGTATGGCTTTACGGCGCGCGGCCTCGCAATGACGAGTTGACGTTGCTTGCAGGCGCGCGGCCTCGCAATGACGTCCCGGAGACGTTTAGAGGACGTACCAGTATATCGCAACGAAATGGCATGCGGACCCGGCCATGACGAAGAGGTGCCAGATCGCGTGGTTGTAGGGGAGGCTGCGCCAGAGGTACACGAGCGCGCCGACGGTGTACAAAAGACCGCCGGCGGCGATGTAGAGGAGGCCTTGTGCGGGAAACACGCGGACCATCGGAACAACAGCGACGACGCCGAGCCAGCCCATCGCGACGTATATCGCGACGCCGAGTTTATCGACTTTGTGAATGAAGACGAGCTTGAAGACGATGCCCAACAGCGCGAGGCCCCAGATGATGCCGAACATCGACCAGCCCCATCCGCCGCGAATGCTGACGAGGGCGAACGGCGTGTAGGTGCCGGCGATGAGGAGATAAATGCATGAGTGGTCGACGAGCTTCATCATGCGCTTGACGCGCGGGTCTTTCGCGGAATGATAGAGCGTCGACGCGAGATAGAGCGCGATGAGCGTCGCGCCGTAGATAGACACGCTGACTATCTTGTAAGCATCGCCCCAGGCGGACGCGTACACGACCATGCACACGAGGGCCGCGACGCTCAGCGCGGCGCCGATGGCGTGGGTCAGCGTGTTGAGTCGTTCGCCTTCGGCGATGATGGGGCGTTGAATTCGGATTGCCATGGCCGGAATGAGAACATCTTGGATTCGGGTGGTGCAAGAATTGACTCTGGATTTCGCGACACGGTGTCCGTAACGGTTACTTCGGACGAGGTGGACATATCTGACTCATGATGGCTTCGAGATGACGTTATTTTCGAAAAGTATCAAGTCTTGTGCCCGTGAGCAGGCTGGAAGCCCGCACTACAAACGTGCTCGGTTAGAGGTCGGTCGTGAATCCTTGGCGCATGGTGTTCTCCGTCACCGCGCGCGGGTTGCAGAAGTGTTGGAGGTAGCCAGGGCCGCCGGCCTTCGTTCCGCCGCCGCTCAGGGCGAATCCGCCGAAAGGTTGACGGCCGACGATGGCGCCCGTAGTGCCGCGATTGAGATAGAGGTTGCCGACGTGGAATTCCCGGCGAGCGCGATCGAGATGACTCGGCCGGCGGCTGAAGACGCCGCCTGTGAGCGCGAACTCGGTTGCATTGGCCACGTCGAGCGCGTCGTCGAATGTGGCGGCGTGATAAACGGCAATTACCGGTCCGAATAATTCCTCTTGCATGAGTCGATGTTTGGGGTCGGTGAGGAGAAAAATCGCCGGGGCGATGTAGTTGCCTGCGAGATTGGGTGCGTCGCCGTGATACAGCACGCTCGCGCCCTCGCTTGGATTCGCGATCACTTCCAAGAGCCTTGCGTGGGCTTCGTCATCGACAACCGGAGGAATTTTGCACGCTGGATTTTCCGCCGGGTGGATCGCGAGGCTTCTTGCCGCTTCGATTAGGCGGGGCAGCAGCGCGTCGTGCACAGCGCCGACGGTGATGACGCGCGAACATGCGGAGCACTTTTGTCCTGCGTAGCCGAACGCGCTTGCGATGATGCCCGCGACGGCCTGGTCGATGTCGGCGTCGGTGTCGACGATGATGGCGTTCTTGCCGCCCATCTCGCAGACGACGCCTTTCACATGCCGTTGCCCCGCACGCACGACGGCCGCGCGCTCGAGTATGCCGAGCCCGACGGACTTGCTGCCTGTGAATGCGATTTGCGCGATGTCGGGATGCTCGACGAGGAGCGGTCCGATTTTCTCGCCATCGCCGGGGAGGAACTGAACCACGTCGGGCGGAATGCCGGCTTCGATCATGCGGCGATAAAGCGCGTAGGCCGTTGCGCTCGATTGCTCGGCGGGTTTCATGATCACGGGATTGCCGGCGACGAGCGCGGCGGTCGACATGCCGCAGAGTATCGCCATCGGAAAATTCCAGGGCGCGATGACAACGGTCGGGCCGCGGCCTTCGTAGAAGAAAGCGTTGTCTTCGCCCGCGACATTTTTCACCGGCAGACCGGTCAACTCGATCAACGCCTGGCGCGCGTAGTAGCGGCAAAAGTCGTTTGCTTCGGCGATGTCGGCGTCGGCCTCGGCCCAGGGCTTGCCCACTTCGATGGACTGCAACGCGGCGAGATCGAAGCGATCGCGATCGAGAATGTCCGCGAGCCGATCGAGCAGTTTCGCGCGATCGATCAGATCGCGATCGCGCCATGCAGGATAGGCACGTTTGGCCGTTTGGACCGCGCGCTCGACGTCGCGGTCCGTCGCGAGGATCAGCCTCGTAACGTGCTCGGCCGTGTGGCCGGGATTGACGCGTTCGATTGACTCGCCGGTTGCGCGTTGATCCCCTGCAACGACGACAGGGATGGTTTGTGGCAGGTGTTTTTTCAGATTCGAGAGGGCTGCAGCGAATTTCGCGCGGACAGCCTCGTTGGTGAAATCGGACAAGCTCGCGTTTTCGAACGGCGTGGTGGGATCGCCCGAGCGCATCGCGGGCTGTGCAACATTCGGCTCTCTGAATTCGGGCTTCGCAAGGAGCTTGTCGAGATCGGCGTGTTCGTGGTGCGACAAGCGAAGGAAACCCGTGTTGGAGGTGTTCTCGAGCAAGCGGCGCACGAGGTACGCCATGCCCGGCAGCAATTCGCCGAATGGCATGTATACGCGCACGCGATAGCCGAAGTCCTTGAGCGCGGTGCGTTCGGGTTCGGCCATGCCGTGGAGCGACTGGAATTCATACGCGTGCTTTGGCAGCTCGAGCGACTCGGCTTGCGCGATCGCGTGCGCGATCGAGCGCAGGTTGTGTGAGCCGATGGCCGCGGATAACCAGCGCGAGTTCTTCAGCAGAAACGTCGTGATGCGTTCGAAATTCGCGTCGGTAGTTTCTTTGTTGAGCCACACGGGCACCGGATAACCGAATTCTCGCGCGTGAACGACTTCGTAGTCCCAGTAGGCACCCTTCACCAAACGGACGGTGAGCGGCGCGCCTCGGTGTTTCGCGAGATCGAGCAGGCGTTGCGCGTCGGCTTCCGCGGAACGGAGATACGCCTGCACGACGATGCCGAGATGCGGCCATGCGCGCAGCTCGTCTTCCATCGCCAGGCGTTCGAAGAGGGCGTAGGTGATTTCGTGCAGCGCCCATTGCTCGAGATCGAAGTTGACGAATACGCCGTGGGCTTTGGCTTCGAGGAGTATCGGGCACACGCGCGCGGCCAAGCGATCGACGCCGCCTGACAAATCTACCGGATCGAGGTTGGGCGCGAGCGCGGAGACTTTGATAGAGACATTCGCGCGGGGTTGGGGCGCGGACTCGTCGCCGTCGAGGATACTGTTCGCGGGCCATTGCGGAGCCGCGTCGCCGAGCGTGCGAATGAGATCGATGTAACGCGCCTGGTAGACGTCGGCTTCCGCGTCGCTGAGCGTTGCTTCGCCGAGGAGATCCGCGGTCGCCGCGAAACCGTTGTTCCATTGATCGCGAACGGCGCTCAACGCGGACGCGGCGTCGTGGCCCGCGATGAATTGTCGCGCCATTTCCTCGACGTTCTTTTTGAACGCGGGCACCGCAACAGAGGCGCCCAGGCCGCCGGCTGCCGACTTGATCGCAACGGAGAGTCCCGCGGGAAGCGAGCGTCCCGGACGAAGCAAGTATTCGTCGATGTGCGCGGAGATGTCTTCGTTCGTGCGCAGCGTAGGGAGGACGTCGATGAGGCGGAACAGATCGACGCGGAAGTCCGGGTCCGCCATGGCCCACTCGAGTAGGCGGCCTTGCCAAAATTGCTTGTTGAAGATGCCGGGTTGGGACCCCGACATTTTGGCTTGAAGCTCGTGCGCAATCCGCGTGATGTTGTCGTGGTTCTGATGCGCTTTGCGGCGCGATAACAGTGCCATGGAGCGGGCTTTCGGGGTGGGCCGAACTTTACAGTGTCCCAAGACCCACGAAAGAATTGTACCAATAGCTAGTTTGAATTAACGATAATCCAGTTAATTTTATATCGCAAAGCACTGGCATACCGCATACGGAGACGTTG
>JBGTJY010001060.1:0-8247 GCA_041744855.1 Candidatus Hydrogenedentales bacterium | reverse complement strand
CGCGAACGATACGAGTCGCGCGAAGCCGCCGGTCAGCATGGAGACCATCGCAGCGCGGACGAGGTGCGCGGTCAGCGCGGGATCGGTTTGCAGGGAGTTCAACACGCCCGCTGCGGCCAGAAACGATTCGACGGCAGCATTGGTATCGCCGTCGTGGGCTCGAAATGTGGCGTCGAGGATGAGGTAGCGGCAAGCTGCGCGGGCGGGGCTCAGGTGGGGGAAGCCCGTTTGTTGGGCACGCACGAAATCGATCGGATAACGCGCCTCGCCAAGGCTTGGGGCTTCGATGAGAATTCGCCGCGTTTCGGATTGCGAGTTGAAGAAGTTGCGGATGGCTTCGTGTGTTTCGGCGTTGCGTTGATAGGGCGGGGATAGGGCGTCCTCGACGCCAACCTGGTCTAAATCGTCGCTCGAATAATCCTCGAGCATTTGGAAGGCCTCAAGATACTCCAGCGCGGCGTTTGAGGGATCGAGTCCACCGTAGTATTCGTTTAGCTCCTCGAGCGTGAGGGGTTCGCCACGCGCCCGGATTGTAGAAAGCTGGTCGTCGAACGTGACGGCGTTGTTCGCTAACCAGTTGAAACCGAGTAACGCCGCGCCGACGAGGCACAGCACGGCGACGACGAATGCGATGGTGCAACCTTGTTTGCGTTTGGCCATAGCTTGCCTTGTTCGAATGATAGTTTTTTGGCTCTAGCGAGTCACTTCGAGCGCGATGTCGCGGGCTTTCACCGCTCCATCTCCACCATCCGGCCCCGGGCCCTGGATGATGTAGCCCATCTCAGTTTGCGCCAGTTCGGCGTGTAGGCTTGGCAGACGGCACGGGAAGCGCGGGGATTGGCAAAGATTGTATGGGCGAAGGCCAAGGGGCGTATGGCTGCGGGCGGCCTCCGTCTGCGTCAGCGACCTTTCTGGCCGCTTAGATTCGTTTTGGCGGGCAGCGAAAAACGGAACGTCGAGCCGACGTTTTTCTTGCTTTCTACGGCCACCGTCCCGCCGTGAGCCTCAGTAAACGTCTTCACGATGGCGAGACCAAGCCCCGTTCCACCCGCGGTCTCGGCATCGGTTTCGCCCTTGTCGAAGACTTTTTCGAGTAGCGCCTCGGTGATCCCCGCACCGCTGTCGCTGACCCAGCATTCAATGGCCCGTTCCGCGTCAAGTTCGCGCGCCCCGATGATGACCTCTCCGCGTGGCGTGTACCTGATTGCGTTGGCAATTAAGTTCTGAAAGACCCGCCTCAGCAAACTGGCGTCTGCATAGACCACCAAGTCGTAGGGCACTTTGTTGACTAGGTGAGTGCTGTCGGTCCCTGCCACTGGATCGAGATCGTGAATGAGGGCTTCTACGAGGGGCCACAAATCAAACTCGCGCCGCTCCAGTTTGATTCCGACTTCCGTCTGGAGACTTGTGTTCTCCTCCAGCACCTTGCCGACCAGCTCTTGGAGCTGCTGGACGTTGCGACGTAAAGCTTTCAACATCTGGGCCACTTCAGCGCTGGTGCCTTGCGCCGGGAGTTTCAGCTCCAGGACTCTCCCCGCCAAGGAAATGGCACTTAGTGGGGTTCGGAGGTCGTGGGCCACAAAGGCGAGATACTCTTCCCGACGCCGCTGCACCTCCAGCGCGCGCTGAGTGGCATAGGTCTGCAGCGCTAAGCCGATGGCATGGTCAAGAACGCGGTTGATAATGTGGAAAGGCTTCCCTTGCAGGTTCAAACCATTTTCGTCGGCAAGATCGTGGATGCTGCCGCGAAGGATGTTGTACTCCGAAACGACCTCTTCAATATCAAAAGCATCCTGTAGACGCTGTAGACCGTGAGCGGGCGGGCTGCCTGCGTTGAGCGCTTCCGGGATTGTCTGGTCAGACTTCGATTGGAGCGCCGCAGTCAATTCGTCAAGCAGGTCGGGAATGTGATCGTTGAGCGTCGGAACGTCAAGTTGCCGCGCTGAAGGCAGTTGCCTGACCTGTTGCCGCCACTGCGAGAGTAAAGCGAGACGGTCCCGCTTGATGAGTGCGGCAAGTTCGTCCAGATCGCTGATGGTCGTTTCGCATCCACCTTTATCGCGGGTGGCCTTCAGTACGTCTGTCATACAATTCACCCAACGATTCAAGTGTAGCGTTTGGAGTAAGCACAAGTTAAAGAATACAAATCTAATCCCTCAATGCCGACCATGATCGCCCCAAATTTTATCGCTCGCCTGCGCATTGGTGTCGCCCTCCCCCATCCCGCATCCCAAGATGTCAGCCTACCAAACGACCGGCGTCCCTCGCTACCCCGGGAAAAAACGCGACGATACATCCCTGTTTCGGTTGGGCCATGCTTCGCCTTGTTGGGTGGTTTTGCTGATTGTTGTTACCGTGGGGTGGGCGTATTATTCGGATGACATCGTAATCTAGGAGCGATCAGTCATGAAACGTCGGGATTTTATTATGGGGACTGCGGCCGGGGTGTTGGCGGCGTCGCAGGTGGTGCGGAATGTGCAGGCGCAGGAGGGGCGGCGGTATCGCGCTTGCATTATTGGCGATACGAATGATGGCGGGTATGGGCACAACTTGCATTTGATGTGGGGGTTGCGGGGCGATGTCGACGTGATCGCCGTGGCGGACCCGGATGAGGCGGGGCGCTCGAAGAATGCGCTCGAGGCGAATGCGCGGACCGTTTACGCGGACTATCGCTCGATGTTGCAGCAGGAGCGGCCGGAATTGGTGGCGATTGGGCCGCGGACGTCGCATCGGCACAAGGAATATTTGTTGGCGTGTTGCGAGTTCGGCGCGCATGGGATTATCGAGAAGCCGCTGGCGGTCGATGTGTCGGAGTGCGACGCGATGATCGATGCGGCGAATGCGAAGTCGTTGCGCTGGGCGATCGCGTTTAATTTCCGCGCGTCGCCGATTGTGCAGCACGCGCGGCAGATGATCATGGAGCAGGGACTGATCGGGCAGGTGCTCGAAATTCGTTGCCGCGGGAAAGAGGACCATCGGGCGGGCGGCGAGGACCTGATCGTCATGGGCGTGCATTGTTTCGACGCGCTGGCGTTCTTTCTCGGCGAGCCGCAGTGGTGCTCGGCGCGGATGTACACGAATGGGTATCTATCCGCGCGGACGGATGTGCACGAGGCGACGGAGCCGTTGGGGCCGATTGTCGGCGATACGGTGCACGCGATGTATGGATTCGCGAATGGCGTGACGGGGTATTTCAGTTCGTCGAAAAACGCGGACGGCAACCGGAACCAGTGGGGGCTGGACATCATCGGCACGAAGGGCGCGGCGACGATCCGCATGGGCGATGTGCCCGAGGTGTTCTACATCAGCGAGCCGACGCTCGCGCCGGGCGGGAAGCAATCGACTTGGAAGCCGTTGCCGAATGCGCCGATGTTGACGGCGGGGTCATCGCCCGTGTGGCATTACCAGCCGATCATCGACGACTTGATCGCGTCGATTGTCGAACAGCGCCGGCCGAAGGTGAGTATCGAGGATGGGCGCGTGGCGACGGCGATGGTGCAGGCTGCGTTCGAATCGCATGTGACGGGGATGACTGTGGCGTTTCCGCTGGTGAATCGGGAGCATCCGTTGCGGCCGTGGTAGGTGCCGGCGGAACGCTCTCCAGCTGTCACATGAGGTACGACGACTCACCAAGCAGTTGTGGTCCTGTGCTTCCGAAGCGCCTCCTCACGTTGAAATATTCTCAGACTGGCATGTTAGCCTTGGTTGAAATAGACCTCTTTGGATTGTGGAAGGATTTCAAGTGCCGGCGGAACTTCGCAAAGTCGTGTCGTGACTTTCGATGAACTCGAAATCGATCGGATCTTGGACACGCCGACCGAGGGCGAACATTTAGAGTTCAAGTCGGCCGAAAGAGAATTCTCTTTCGAGAAGTTACTGGACTATTGCGTCGCGCTCGCCAACGAAGGCGGCGGATTGCTATTACTCGGTATTTCCGATTCAGTTCCGCGTCGAGTCACGGGTACGAGTGCGTATTTAAATCCCTCGAAGACCGCATCCCAGTTGATGAACAAATTGGGTTTTCGCGTGAACCTGCACGTAGTCCCCCATCGCGATGGCCGTGTGCTTGTATTCGAGATCCCCTCGAGGCCAATCGGGCGCCCTTGCGCGATAGACGGGCGATTCTTAATGCGTGTTGGCGAGGAATTGAGGGCGATGACCCCTGAGCAATTGAAGCGGGTTTTCGACGAGGGCAATCCAGATTTTTTAGATCGCGTCGCGATGACCGGGCTCTCCGCGGAAAAGGTATTGGAGCTGCTCGACACACAGTCCTATTTCGAGTTAACAGAGCGCCCATACCCTGGAACCCGAGAGGAAACGCTTCGAAGATTCATTAGCGAGGGCTTGATTCTCAAGGCGCGTGATTCTTACTCGATCACGAATCTCGGGGCTGTCCTGTTCGCGAAGAATCTACGTGCGTTCGATTCTCTGTATCGAAAACCGCCCCGTTTCGTCATCTACGACGGAAACAACAAGACAAAAACCAGGCTCGATCAAACCGGCGGCTTGGGGTTCGCGGTTGGATTTTCTCGCCTTATCGAGTTCGTTCTGGCGCAAATTCCGTCCAACGAATTCGTCGAGAAAGCGCTCCGAAAAAAAGTCACAATGTTTCCGGAAATTGCAATTCGGGAGTTGATTGCGAACGCTTTGATTCACCAGGATTTTGAAATTTCCGGCGCAAGCGTAATGATCGAGTTGTATACGGATCGCATTGAAGTTTCCAATCCGGGTATTCCTTCAATCGACACGAATCGGTTCATCGACGAATATCAGTCGCGCAACGAACGCCTTGCGGATATTTTGCGTCGTGCAAGGATTTGTGAAGAACAGGGAAGCGGGATTGACAAAGTTATTAATAGCGTGGAATTTTTTCAACTGCCAGCGCCGGACTTCCGTGTTTCTGAAAATCGAACGACGGTTGTGTTGTTCGCTCACAAGGAATTCAAAGACATGGATAGGAATGATCGGATTCGCGCTTGCTACCAGCATTGCGTGCTTCGTTGGGTTTCGAATCAGAGCATGAGCAATGAAAGCCTGCGGGAGAGATTTGCACTTCCTTCAGATCGTGCAGAGAGGGTCTCCCGGGTTATTCGAGACACAATGGATGCAAAACTGATCCGCCCCGAAGATCTGGCTGGCGCTTCGAAGAAATTCGCCCGATACGTTCCGGCCTAGTCTTAGGTTTATTTTGTTTTGGATGGCTCATCCGGGTGGAAACGTTCCTAACTGACTGAAAACAAAAGGGTTACTTATTTTGCTTCATTTGGGAAGGAGTCTTCAGGTCGTGTAAACCTTTATAACTGCAAGGCTTAGTTGGTAGAGACCCACGCGAAACCGGATTCTGGCGACCAATTCGCGCAAGATAGGCGCTACTACTCGGTCTCGACACGCAGAGCTGTTAGGCCCGAGCTTTAAAGGTACTTCGCTACGCGGTCGGCTACGGTTGCTACGATGTCGCGTTGCTTGTAGTCGCCGCGTTCGATGCGTTGGCGGGCTGCTTCGACTTTGTCGGCGCGGACATCGTCGAGGTTGTCCGCGGCTTGGATGAGCTGGGTGAGGCGGGCTGCGGCTTGGGCGGCGCTACTGATGACGACGCCATCTTGTGGCGCGCCATCCTGGGGGCTATCTATGCGGGGCGCAGAGGAATCGCGGCGTTCGGGAGCCGCGTCTGCGCGTTGGGGCCTTGGCCCTGAGGCGCCGCCTATGCCGTTGATTTCAACCATTGACTTTACATGCTCCAATCGAGCGGTCGGCGCGTCCCTCGGGACGTCACCCGTGTGGTCGACATACTATCATTATCGGCAAAAGCGAGCTCGGATTTAGCGTGGAAGCGGTTTTCGTTCTACCGACAAAAGCGATAATAGCTAGGCCTGTTCGCGATTTTTGTTTTCCATGCGCTCGATCACGCGCCGGAATTTGCCTTTAACCCCCATGATGCGCTTCATTGCTTTGGCGGAGACATCGGAGTCGGGGGCCACTTCCATCGCGCGTTTCCAGAACTTGACCGCTCCCTCCGAGTCCTCTAGGTGGTAGCGGGCGTTGCCGGTGTAGTAGTGGGCGAGGCCATAGCCGGGGTCGTACTCGATCGCCTTTTGAAAGTACTCTTCGGCGCGCAAGTACTGCTTTTGGTTATAGAGGCGACGGCCTTTTTCGAGGTATCCACTGGCTTTTTTGTGGTCGCAGGGGTCCACGCCGCGGGCGGCGAGTTCGCGGCGTTTGGCGATGAAGTCGAACGCGGATCGGGCCGATTCGCCGCCTCGCTGCGCGACTTCGACCACGCGATCGGCGATGCCTTGCGCACGTTTGAGTAGATCGTTCATGACTGCGCGCTCGAGTTCCGGGTACCATGATATCAATCTCGGGGGTGCTGCACAATCGGTGGATCTGCGGACGAACAGGGACCGACATGGACGAGCAAGGACCAACACGGACCAACACGGACGTTTTGGAAACCGCCCACGTGCGCATGGGAGGGCGAAGAGTGGGATGTTTTGATTCGGTGCGGGGCGCATTCTATACTTGCGCTTCTAGGCAACTGTTTACGATTTCTTAACTTAAGGCTTGTATCGTGGCGCGCAATGTATCGTTGCGGGCAGGGGCGCTTCGATGCGGAGCGATGGCCGATAGTTTTAGCGAAGTTCGACGGTACCTAAAATGATCGACGGACACGTACTGGTACTCAACCGATCGTGGATGGCGGTGAATATCGCCACCGTTCGCCGTGCGCTTACGCTGCTGTACCAGGGCGCGGCGCGGGCGGTACATCCGCAGGACTACTCGCTCTACGATTTCGACAACTGGTGCGAGCTCTCCGCCGCGCGCAAGGATGTGTTCGGCAGGGACGGCCGCTACATCGTCACGCCTTCGATGAGCATTCGCGTGCCGGAAGTGATCCTGCTTTCGGGCTTCAACGGATTCGTGCGGCATGAAGTCCGTTTCTCGCGGCGCAACATTTTCGAGCGCGACAAGAACACGTGCCAATACTGCGGCAAGCGTTTCGCAAAAGCCGATTTGACGCTGGACCACGTCGTGCCGCGTTCGTGCGGCGGGATCGATTCGTGGGACAACCTCGTGCTCGCGTGCGTGCGGTGTAACGTGCGCAAGGCGAACCGCACGCCCGATCAGGCGAACATGCCGCTGATCCGTCGTCCCGCTAAGCCGGCGTGGCTGCCGAAGTTTGGCGCGCGCGTGCCGCTGAGCGAATTGTCGAGTTGGCAGCGATTCCTCGACGCCGCCTATTGGGACGTCGAACTGCGCGAGTAATGTCGGAGCATTTGGGTAGCTCTGAAACACTTGGTCAACCTGAAACGCCTGGTCGACCTGAAACGCTTGGTCAACCTGAAACGCTTGGAAATCCGGCGGCGCCGCATCGGTTGATCGATGTGGCGCTGCCATTGCCGATCGAGCAGTTCTTCACGTACGCCGTGCCGAATGCGCTTCACGATCGCATTGCGCTGGGTATGCGCGCGGTCGTGCCTATGAATAAGCGCGTCGAGACGGGCTACGTCGTCGGCTTGCCGGAAAGCTCCCCGCTCGAACGCATCCGCCATGTGCTCGATCTGCCGGATCTCGAGCCACTCATCGCCCCTGATATTCTCGGACTCTGCACGTGGATCGCGGAGTACTACTGCTGCTCGCTGGGCGAGGCGTTGCAGTGCGCGGCGCCGCCGGGACTTAATCCGCAGACGCGCAAGAAATACACGCTCAATACGGCGCGTATCGACGGCGGACGATATACGCCGCGCCAGCAAGAAATCGTGGCGCTGCTTTATAAGCTCGGCACCTGCACGCACGCGCAGATTGTCGCGGAACTGGGAAATGAGGGACTCGCCAGCGCGTTGGGCGGGCTCGAGCGGCGTGGCGCGATCGTGGCTGAGACGGTCGTCTCGAGCGGAAGCGTGTCGATGCGCACGGAGACCTGGGTGCGTATCGAGGAAAATGCGGTGCCATCCATCGACGAGCTTATGGCCCTTCAGCGGCGCGCGCCGAAACAAGCGGCCCTGTTGCTGGATTTGATACACGGCGAGGCCGAGGCTCCCGCTGCGACGCTCTACGATCGGCATGGCGCGAATTTGGGGATTGTCCGTGCGCTCGAAGAGAAGGGTCTCGTGACGTGTTTCGAGCGGGAATTCTATCGTTCACCTTCGGGCACGGGAACCGGCGAGGCCGTGTTTCGGCATGCGCTCAACGCGCAACAGCGGCTCGCGTATAACACGATCACGCGGGCGCTCGACCAGAAGATGTTTG
>JBGTJY010001059.1:0-2218 GCA_041744855.1 Candidatus Hydrogenedentales bacterium | reverse complement strand
CTGGCCTTTGGTGATATTAGCGACGCGCGACAGGTGGTCCACTTCCTCCAACCGCGCGGCAGCGTGCGACGTCCACACGCCGTGATCAGCCATGGGGTCAGGAAGTGGTGGTCCATCGCCTGGAAAATTGGCCATTGAATTGAGGAAGCCCGCTTTTATCCACCGGTAATAGTCGAAATACTCTTCCGTAACGAAACTCCGGCGACTATCGTCACCCAGGATTATTCCGACTTTCCGACTGAAGGTTCCGGTCAGCTCGGCCAGCAAATCAGCATAGGTGCAGAGCTGGATGAGAAAGTACGGCTTCACACTCAAGGCCAACTTGGTGTCCCAGACGCAGTAGCCAGCCCCATCTTGCTCGCGAATCAAGAAATCCGTGTAGCCTGCAAAGTCTCCATGCGCGAGATACCCCTGGTAGATGACCTCACGCCCCTGCTGTATTGCTTCTAGTGTGGCGTCCAGGTTTCTCGCGCCGGGAACGTCGCAAACATCCCGACCGTTTTCAATCATTGCCTGGAGGACAGCCTTCTCGTGGGCGTCCCCACGCGACGCAAACAGCTTGAGCTGCTCGTCTTCCGAATCCGGTTCCAGGCTAGCTGGGTCCTCGAGATGTTTGCGGGCCATCCAGCTGGCGAACGGTGATTGCACATAGCGGACCAGGTCCGATGGTGAGTAGACTATTTGGTCATCAAATTTACGCATGCGCTAGAGCGCCCTCATTTGTAGTTAACTTATTCGAAGAGCAGGTCATCTCGCAAAGCACAAAAAACCGGCGAGGTCCGGCGCCGATCAGACCTCCGTTGTGGCGCCTATCGCTCGTCCCTCAACACCGGGAGCAGGCCGTCGAGAACTGGTGTTTCTCCGTTGCTGCGAGCTAGATCGATGGTGTCGGGGCCGTCTCGTCGGCGCCCCCTGTCCGAAAAGTGTACTCGAGTGCTTCTGCTTCTCGGACACCGCCGAAGGTGAGGTCGCTTCTCAGCCTTAGGGGCAACCGACTGAGTGGGTCGAAGATGAACCGGACGCGAAGCTCACCAGCACCTTCTTCAAGGCCCGCGACGACAGCAAGGAAGAAATCCGGGTCTACGCGGGCGCGCTCGACCTCATTCGGGGTCAAGGTGATCTCGCTCGGGATATCCGAGCCGGAGGACATCTTGATCTCGAAGCATTGCCGTAGCTCGTCAATCGCGTCGGCACCCACGCCGCGCCTATGACGAAGGTCGGCTACTTCCCCTTCGTCGAGCGCTAGCGCGAGCATCACCGCCTCATACGCAAGCTGCTCGCGATCGCTCATCGGAGGTAGCACAGCAGGGCGGTCGCTACCCGTGTCAGCGACGTTCCTGCCGGTCGATCGGGATCCTGTGCCACCATTCCCGGCCGCGGAGCTTGGACTGGCCCGTGAGCGCTGCTCGGGGATGATCACGCCTCCACGCGGCGCGCCTTTATTCACGACCTCACCGGAATTCGGCGTCCGGTCCTCGAGCTGCTTTAGCTTACGAACGTGCACTCGAGTCGAACCGTTGCGGCGCGTGCCGCCACGCCCCGCGCGGGTCTTACTGTTTCCCCGTTGCCGACGCGTATCTGCCTGTGTCTGCAGCTCGCCGAGCCGGTCGTCTTCGTCGTCCGTCTCGACGTCCGTCGATAGCACGATCCGGCCTGCTGTCTCCCCGGCGGCCGCGCGCTGCCACATCGAAGCCCACGCCCATGCAACGGTGTGTCGTGCCCCACTGAACAGGGAGGCGATTGCCTGCCCGCCAGCTTCCGCTGCGCCGATGTCGCCGACGGTCCTCGCGAACAGGGTGAGAGGTTGCCGCACAAGATGAGCACGTGTGGGTGCGATAAGACGGCGACGTGCCGACAAGGAAGCTGCAACTTCGAGCTCGGGATCGAGAACAAGGACGGTACTCGCGAGTTCCTCCCATGACGTCGCAAGCGACTTGTACAGCGCAAGGTCGCTCCGAGCGAGCTCGGTTCGCAAATGCTCGACTCCAAGGGCGAACCGCGGCCGCCATTCTTCGCCGTCAGCGGCGCCGTAGCCAGCCGCCGCAATCGGCTTGAACTCCTCCTGTGGGAGGTAAGTGACGTTCAGCGCCTCTAGCAGCTGCTCGTGACCATCGAGGATGAATCCCGGCCGCCAGATGGGTACTTGGTCAGCAAGAGCCGACGCAACCGCCGCGTCGTCGATCGCATAAATCGGCCGCGTAATCCGCCAAGCGCTCCC
>JBGTJY010001058.1:0-1586 GCA_041744855.1 Candidatus Hydrogenedentales bacterium | reverse complement strand
GCGGCTGCAGAATGTCCGTCAGCGCCTGCGCGATCTCCTCCGTCATCCGCTCCTGCACCTGCAGGCGGCGGGCGAAGACGTCCACTACGCGCGGCAGCTTGGACAGTCCGATTATCCGGCCACTCGGGATGTACGCCACGTGCGCTTTGCCGAAGAAGGGCAGCATGTGATGCTCGCACAGCGAGTACACCTCGATGTCGCGCACCATGATCATGTTGTCGTGCTTTTCCTCGAAGATGGCGTCGCCCACGACGTCGGCTACCGCGAGGTCGTAGCCGCGGGTGAGCCACTTAAGCGAGCTCGCGACGCGCGCCGGAGTCTTGAGCAGCCCCTCGCGCGAGGGATCCTCACCCATGATCTCGAGCTGGCGCTTCACGAGGCCGGCGAGCTCCGCGTCGGCGGAGTCGCTCGTCGCGATCAGGTCCTTCGCCCGGTCATCCACCCGTGTATTCGACATAGTTGTTCTCCGTCTCCCAGAGCACCAGCTTCGACAGCTTCGCCGGCTTGACGCTGTCCACGAGCAGCCGCCAGAAAGCGACCACGATGTTCTCCGACGTCGGAATGGTGGACTGCATGAACTCCACGTCGAGATTGAAGTTCCTGTGGTCGACCTTGCTCACCACCTCGCGCTCGACCAGCTGTTTGAGCGCGCTGAGGTCGAGCACGTAGCCGGTTCGCGGGTCGATGTCGCCCTGAACGGACACGTCCAGGATATAGTTGTGTCCATGCCAGTTCGGGTTGTTGCACTTCCCGAATATGGCGGCGTTCTCCTCGTCGGAGAGCGCAGGGTTGTGAACTCGATGCGCCGCATTGAACCGCAAGCGGCGCGTGACTGTTACGCGAGGCATGTTGGTCGTAGTATATCAGCGCAAAAGAAACTCCGCCGGGCGCGTTGGCATCCGGCGGAGTCATAGAACTGGGAACGAAGAGGTTTTTTGAAGCCCAATCGAATTATGAGGTCCTCATCCATGCCTTCCGTCTTCCCCGCACTGGGGCGTGACGTCAACACAGCTTATCGAACCCACTCAATGGACTTATCGGCTCAAAAAGTGAGCTCTCCGCCCCACCTGCAAACCATCATTCTCACATGAAAACTACGGATTCGGACCGGGTCAGTCAAACGAAATCTTACGCTCTTCCGGCGTTGATTTCCGGTGTGCTCATGCTCGTCATCTGGGCTTATGTCACCATCACGACCGTCGCTCCGGGATGGGTGCACATCCTGCTCACGCTAGGGGTGTTTTTCGTGATCTACGGCATCGCCGCCCGCGACACGTCGGCGCCGCGGCGCCCGAGGGGCTGAGCATCTACAGACCGGATCCGGACTTCGGCGAATCGGCGTCAGCAACGGCTGTCGCCGAACAGCCGCTCGCGGTCGCCGTCAACCGCGACAAGCCTGTCTTGGTCACGGGCGCGGCCGGGCTCGTCGGAATGCACTGCTGCCGCGATCTGGTGCGCCGCGGTTGGAAAGTGCGCGCGCTCGTCCGCGACGCCGCGAAAGGCGCGTCGCTTGCCTCCCTTTGCCCCCGCCCTTGGTTCATATTCCGAGCCTGAGCTTTCCGCCTTATCTGTTAGCACCTCTTCCT
>JBGTJY010001057.1:0-1655 GCA_041744855.1 Candidatus Hydrogenedentales bacterium | reverse complement strand
CGTCTCGCCTGAATCCAACGCGCGAGACTGCCGAAGTATTTCGTAGTCAATGGCTTTCTGCACGCCGGAGAACGACGCGACGTTTTTGACTTCCGTCTTCGTGCCCAGCTCTTTCGCGCCCGCCGGCCGAATGCTGATATTCGCCTCGGCGCGCAGGCTGCCCTCTTCCATGTTGCAGTCGCTTACGTCCAGATACTCGAGAATCTGCTTCAGACTCGTCAGGAAAGCGTAGGCTTCCGCCGCGGAATGGATATCGGGTTCCGTGACAATTTCCAGAAGCGGCACGCCAGAGCGATTGAAGTCGACGCCGCTGCGGCCCGCTCGACCCAGCCCAGACAGGCCATGGGCATTCCGCGCCGTGTCTTCCTCCATATGCGCGCGCGTAACGCGCACTCGGCGGGTCTCGCCGTCGAGCTCGAAATCGAGATGTCCCCCGTGGGCGAGCGGCAGGTCGTATTGGCTGATCTGGTAGTTCTTGGGCAGATCGGGGTAAAAGTAGTTTTTGCGGTCCATTTTCGACCAACGCGAAATCGTGCAGTTCAGCGCGAGGCCGACAGCGACCGTCTTGTTCACCATCTCGATATTCATCACGGGCATCGCGCCGGGCAGGCCGAGACAGACCGGGCACACGTGGGTGTTCGGCGGCGCGTGGAATTCGTTCCGGCACGCGCAGAAGACCTTGGATTGCGTGTTGATTTCGACGTGGACTTCCATGCCGATGACGGGTTCGTAGTTCATCCTACGGGCGCCGCCATTCGCGATGGGGTGCGCGATTGTTCGAACGAGTACGCGACTCGGATGAGCGTCTCCTCGTCGAAGGGCTTGCCAACCAGTTGCATGCCGACGGGCAAGCCGGCGCTGGTTCTGCCGCACGGCACGGAGAGACCGGGCACGCCGGTCAAGTTGATCGAGGTCGTGTAGATATCGGTCAGGTACATTTCGAGCGGGTCTTCGGATTTTTCGCCTATTTTGAACGCGGGGGTGCACGTCGTTGGCGTTAGCATCAGGTCGCATTGTTTGAATGCCGTGTCGAAATCGTTACGAATCAGTGCGCGCACCTGTTGGGCTTTCTTGTAGTACGCGTCGTAGTAGCCGCTTGACAGCGCGTAGGTGCCGAGCATAATACGGCGCTGCACTTCTTTGCCGAATCCCTCGGACTTGCTGAGCGCGTACAGTTCTTCGACGCTTTCCGCGGCGGGATGACGGAACCCGTAGCGCACGCCATCGAAGCGCGCGAGGTTGGCGCTGGCTTCGGCGGTGCAGATGATGTAGTAAGTCGCGACCGCGTAGTCGGTGTGCGGCAGCGAAACGTCCACGGTTTTCGCGCCTAGATCGCGCAGCGTAGCGATGGCCGATTCGAGGACGCTTCGCGTTTCCGGGGTCAACGCCTCGCCGAAACATTCGCGCGGCAGACCGATGCGCAGGTTCGAGATATCGGCATCGAGCGATTGCGTGAAATCGGGGACCGCGCGATCCGCGGAAGTGGCATCCAGCGGGTCGTTGCCGCAGATGACGTTGAGCGCGAGCGCGAGGTCTTCGGCGTCTTTCGCGAGCGGGCCGATCTGATCGAGTGACGATGCGAATGCGACGAGGCCGTAGCGCGAGACGCGGCCGTAAGTGGGCTTCATGCCGAGGCAACCGCAAAACGCCGCGGG
>JBGTJY010001056.1:0-3217 GCA_041744855.1 Candidatus Hydrogenedentales bacterium | reverse complement strand
CTCGATTGGTCAATGAACGTCACCGCGAGCGGCGCGAAACCGGTGGTCGGCTGCACGGTGAATCGCGCCGTCGGGGGAACGCCGCCGCCCGGCGTGCTGACCGTGATGAGGTCGTCGCGCGTCTCGATGTCCGTTCCCGCGCCGCTCGTTACCGTCAGCGAAACCGTGAATGTGCCGCCGACGGTATAGGTGTGCGAGGGGGACTGCGCGGTGTCCGTATCACCGTCGCCGAATGTCCAGAACCACGACGTGATCGGACTCGTGCCGGGACTCGATGCGTCCGTGAATTGGACCGTCAGCGGGACTTCGCCTTCGAACGGCGTGGCGGCGAAACTCGCGACGGGCGGGAGGACGCCGCCGGATTCGACCGTGATGAAGGCTTCCTCCGAGTGAACGTCCGTGCCTTCGCCGGATCTTACGGTGAGGCTGACGGGGTACGTGCCGGCCATCGTGTAGGTGTGCGAAGTCGAGCGCAGTGTGCTGGTCTCGCCGTCGCCGAACGCCCATTCCCACGACGTGATTGGACTGTCGCCGGCAATTGACTCGTCGGTGAAGTGCACCGTGAGCGGTGCCGGGCCTTCGGTCGGGTTCGCGGAGAAGGCGGCGGTCGGACCTCCGGTGCCGGGACCCGTTACCGTGATGAGATTTTGGCGGATGTGAACGTCGTTGCCGTTCGCGGTGGTGACTGTGAGCGAGACGGTGTATGCGCCGGGCTCGGTGTAGGTGTATTGCGGCGAGGCTTGCGAACTCGAGTCGCCGGTGCCGAAGGTCCAGCGGGAGGACGTAATCGGCGAGCCAGCGCCGGTGGAGCGGTCGGTGAATTGCACGGTCAGGGGGGCGTCGCCGGAGACTGGGTCGGCGGTGAAGTTCGCGAGAGGTCCGGTGTCGGGTGGGCAGCCGATGACACAGGCGGCGATCAGGAGGAGTGGGAGGAGGGTCCGCAGCGGAATTGCCATAAACCATGGCCTTTCAAGAGCTTTAGCGGCTCGTTGGTGCGCGCCAATTCGAAATGAATGAGAATGAGAACGGCTAGACGGTTGACCCGCAAATTTCAATTTTACGGTTTTGCGGATTACAAAGTAGCAGGAATGTAAAACGGTGTCAAGTGAAAAATTCTCGAAAACGAGTGGGACGGTTGTGGGATGGGGGCAAGTTGTGGCCGCGCTGGGGGTGCGAGCGGCTGTCGGCTTGGGGCGGGGTGAAGTAAGCGTTCGATGACGATGACGATGGCGGACGCGGCGGCTTTGGCTTCCTATCGGATAATGAGAGATGCGATGTAGGCCTCGCCAATCGGGCGATTGGCGTTCCCGGGGGGGGGTTAGCGGCCCAATGCGGCGTTGATTACGGCTTGGAGATCGACTGCGTTGACGATGCCGTCGAGATTGACGTCGGCGCTTTGATCGTCGTCGGCGCCGATGGCGACGTTGATGACTTTTTGCACGTCGGCGGCGTTTACTACGCCGTCGTTGTTCACGTCGCCGTAGACTGCGCCGAGGCCTTCGAAGATCGGAATCTGGGCCATGCCGCCCTGGATGTCGAGAATTTCGTCGTTAAAATCTTCGGTACCGAAGATGGGTTCGGGATCGACGCCGAACCAATCTTGCAACACGCGGGCGTAGACCGAACGGAAATCGATGTTGTGTCGGAGATTTCCGTTCTGCAGATCGACGAGGTCGGGCTGGCCGCCGTAGACGCCGCCTTTCACGGCGCCGCCCATCACGAAGAGGCAATTCGACGTGCCGTGATCGGTGCCGGAACTTCCATTTTCGTCGACGCGTCGTCCGAATTCGGAGAAGGTAAGAATGCAGACGCGGTCGAGATTTCCGGAGATGTACATGTCGGCGAGGAAGGCATGCAGCGCCTGATCGAATTCTTCGAGCAAGCGCGGATGATCGCCGAAATTGGTTGGGTCGTCCTGCGCGAATTGGTTCGCGTGCGTGTCGTAGCCGCCTTGCGAGACGTAGAAGACGCTCGTTGGGAATCCGGCGCGGATCACTTTCGACGCCATGTCGAGGCCGGATCCGAGTTGTCCCGCGGGGTAGGGATTGAGCACGGGTTCTTGACTCGCGACCTGCATGTCCTCGACGGAGTCGAACGCGAGATTCGAGGATCGTTGCACGAAGTCGACGGCGGAGTTGATGGGGGGTACGCCGTTCAGCGCTTGCAAGTAGTCGAGGATTCGTTGGCCAAAGGGATAGAACGGATCGGCGGGGTTGCCGAGTCCGGGCACGAAGTACTGATAAAAACCGAAATCGCCGACCGCGGGCGGCGTGTAAAGGTCGCTTCCGTTCAAGGTGGTGGGGACGAAGAAATTTCCCGCGCCGAGCATGCTGAGCGGGTTGATCGATTCGGGAGGCATTCCGGCGCAGGCGTTGTCGATGTAGCGCGCGATCCAGCCCTTGCCCGGGGTTTGGGTTGCGCCTGGCGAGGTGCCGAATTCCCAGTAGTCGGTCGCGATGAAATGTGACAGATCGGGGTTGGGATATCCGACGTTTTGTACAACCGCGATCCGGCCGTCCGCGAACCAATCCTTCAACCGGATCATTTTTGGGTGAAACGCGTTGAGTCCGTCGAGCGTCGTCAGGTCGAGGCCGTCGATGATGTGCAAGTTGGGGCGGATCGCGTTTCCGTTGTAGACGGGGTCGGTGTAGGGAATGACCGTGTTGATGCCGTCGTTGCCGCCCGACATTTGTACGATGACGAGGATTCGATCGTTGGGGAGGCCGCCGAGCGCGTGCGCGGATTTGGTTATCCATCCGGGTATGGTGGCCGCGGTGGAGAAGCAGGTCATGCTGGCCAGGCTTGTCCGCAGGAAGTCTCGCCGGGTGATACTCATGTGGCACCTCGCGACGTCATTTCGATTGAAAACAATTTCATCACTAACGGTTTAGTAGTTGCCCGGAGCGAGATTGCCACGGGTGCGCGCCATGCCGAAGGGCGCGCACCCTCGCAATGACGGGTGGGGTATGGGCGCCGTGCTGAAAGGCGTGCGCCTTTGCAATGAAGGTTAAGGAAATTTGCGGGGTTCATTTCAATTGGAACCGCGGCATGTTAAGCGCGAGGTGCAGTAGGCCGAGGAGTTTTAGGATGTAGGTCTGCACGTCGTCGGCGCCGACCACGCCTTCGATGAATTCTAAGAGGGTGTCGTGTTCTTCGGCCGTGAAGGGTTCATGCAAGAGGAGCGCGCTCAGGTAGTCGAGCATGCCTTCGTGATCGT
>JBGTJY010001055.1:0-5552 GCA_041744855.1 Candidatus Hydrogenedentales bacterium | reverse complement strand
TCCTCGCCCGCTTCGTCGAGCCCCGACACGATCCCCGTACACGCGGCGAGATGTCCCCCGGCCGAGCCGCCCGCAACGGCAATGCGCTTCGGGTCGATACCCAACTCCCGCGCATGCGCCCGCACCCAACGCACCGCCGACTTCGCGTCGGCCACGCACTCAAACGGCGTCACCCCATCGCGCGACTTCACGCGATAATCCACCGTAATCGCCACCATCCGTCGCAACGCAAAATGCTTGCACTGTTCGCGAAACTGATTCGGATCCCCGTCACGCCAACCGCCGCCAAAGAAAAACACAACCGCCGCCCGGCTATCCGAAGCGGCCCAATCCTCCGGCTTAAACACAAACAACCGCAAATCAACCCCATTCACCCGCTTATAAACAAACGCCTCCGCCCCAATGATGCTGATAACCCGATCAGCGCCCCGCTCCTGCGCAAACGCCACAGCCGCCAGACAACAAACGGCCCCAACCGCGGCCATCGTTCCCATCCTTCCCATACTTCCACTCCAACTATCTACATCATCTGTGTCATCTGTGCAATCTGTGGACCCATTCCGCGTTGATTTTTCCCCCGCACCGCACTATTCTTTCGCGGACTCTCTCAGCCGGTACGCATATCGGCGGGCATTCGAAAACTACGGCGGTTTACACAGTCATGCGAAGAAGCATCATCCACGAAGGCGCGGCGAACCTCAAGTACGAAATCCGGGAAATCGTCAAGGTCGCCCACGAAATCCGCGCCCTCGGGCAGGAAATCACCTGGGAAAACATTGGCGATCCGGTCCAAAAAGGCGAATCGCCCCCCGAGTGGATCCGCGAAAAAGTCCAAGAGCTCGTCCGCGATCCGCTCTCCTGGGCCTATTGCGACACCGCGGGCGTACCCGAGACGCGCGAATTTCTCGCCGCCGAAGTGAACAAGCGAAACGGCGTCCGCATCACCTCCGACGACATCATGTTCTTCAACGGCCTCGGCGATGCGGTCGCGAAGGTTTACGGATTCCTGAAGCGCGCGGCCCGCATCCTCGGCCCATCGCCGGCCTACAGCACGCACTCCTCCGCCGAGGCCGCGCACTCCGGCTACAACCACGTTACCTACACCCTCGACCCCTACAACGGCTGGCTACCCGACGTCGACGACATCCGCAACAAGGTACGCTACAACGACTCGATCGCGGGCATCCTGCTGCTCTCGCCTGACAACCCGACCGGCGCCGTCTACCCCCGCGCGCTCCTCGAAGAGATCGCCGAGATCGCACGCGAGTTCGGCCTCTTCATCATCGCCGACGAGATTTACTCGCACATCGTCTACAACGGCACCCCGCGCCTGCACATGAGCGAATGGATCGGCGACGTGCCCGGCCTGGCGATGCGTGGCATCAGCAAAGAATACCCGTGGCCAGGTTCGCGCTGTGGCTGGCTCGAAATCCTCAACCGAAAACGCGACGCCAACTTCGCGACCTACGTGGATTCGCTCCTCGCCGCGAAACGTCTCGAAGTCTCGTCCACCACGCTCCCGCAAATGTCCATCCCGCGCGTGATGGGCGACCCGCGTTACGAAGCACACCTCGACACTCGCGAAGCGCTATTCGGCAGTCGCGCAAACGAGATGATGGAGGCGTTCAGCGGCTGCGAATCCGTCATCGTCAACAAACCCGGCGGCGCGTTCTACTACACGGTGATGTTCAAGCCGGATCGGCTCAACGATCGCCAGACCCTGCCCATCGAAAATTCCCGCATACGCGAACGGATCGAATCGCTGGTCCGTGGCGTCCCCGTCGATCGGCGATTCGTCTACTACCTCATGGGCGCGACCGGCATCGTCGTAGTGCCGCTCACCGGCTTCCAATGCACGCACTCAGGTTTCCGCGCAACGCTCCTCGAGACGAACCCCGAGAAGCGCGCCTGGATCCTGCGCACCCTCCGCGACTCGATCGAAACCTACGTAGAAAGCGAAATCGCCGAACCCGCCGTAGCAACAGCCTGAGCCCCGTCCAAATCGCCGCCTCGATTAGCCCGCCCGCTGCTGCATGCCTATCTTCAGCGAAGCCTAAGTCTCCCCCTCACCGCCAATCACGGCGAAACTCACCATAACTCCCATACTTCCCATAACTCCCACCAACATCCAATCGCCCAGGTCGCCAAACCCCCGACGCCCAACCCCTACGCCATCACCGTACGCAACCGCATATTCGCCAACCGCTCGTCGATAATCGCCGCCGCCTCAGTCACGATCCGGTTCACCAACTCCGCGCAAGTCGGGATGTCATGGATCAAGCCCTGCACCATCCCCGCCGACCAAATGCCGTGATCCATGTCGCCTTTTTCCAGCACGACCTTCCCGCGCTGGCCCGCGACGAGATGCGCGATATCGTCGATCGTCGCGCCGCCCTTCTTCTCGATGCCGACGACTTCCTGGCTGACCGCATTCTTCGCCACGCGCGCCGTGTTGTGCAGCGTCCGGAAAATCAGGTCCGTCGCCCGCTCGTCATTCGCGACCATCTGCCGCTTCACGTTCTCGTGGATCGGCGCCTCGACCGTGCACATGAACCGCGTGCCCATGTTGATGCCGTCCGCGCCCAACGCAAGCGCCGCCACAAGCCCCCGCGCATCGCCAAATCCACCCGAAGCGATCATCGGAATGCTCAGCTTGTCCGCAGTCGCGGGAATCAGAATCAACCCGGGGATGTCGTCCTCACCCGGGTGCCCCGCGCACTCAAACCCGTCCACGCTCACCGCATCGCAACCGATCTTCTCCGCCTTCACGCAATGCCGCACCGCGGTGCACTTATGAATCACTTTCACGCCCGCCGCCTTCAACGCAGGCAAATGCGGCTGCGGATTGTAGCCCGCCGTCTCGACGATCTTGATCCCACTTTCGATGATCGCCTGGCGGTACTCGTCATACGGAATCGGCTTCAGTGTCGGCAGAATCGTCAAGTTCACGCCGAAGGGTTTGTCCGTCATCTCGCGCGTACGCGCGATTTCCTTCATCAAGTCCTCGGGAGTCGGCTGCGTGAGCCCCGTCAAAAATCCCAGCGCGCCCGCATTGGCCACCGCCGAAACCAACTCCGCGCGCCCCACCCACTGCATCCCCCCCTGCACAATCGGATGCTCAACCCCAAACAGCTCCGTGAAACGCGTTCTAAACATGACCGAATCTCCCTTCCCAAGCGAGCAGTATCTAGAGACAATTAGCCGCGCATTCTGAGCGATACCGCGCCGCGATTCAAGCGACACAACGGAGTTGGCCAACGCGACGTGGGAGAGAAGTACAATGTGGAGTTTGCGCGGAACCCAACGTCTTCCACGCGAGGTATACGTCGGTTTTTGAGACAATGGCCCAAACCAAAGGAGGTCTCGCAATGAAGATACTGATTGTACTCACGTCCCATGACAAGCTTGGGGACACCGGTCAAAAGACGGGCTTCTGGCTGGAAGAATTGGCGGCTCCGTATTACGTGCTCAAAGATGCCGGAGCGCAGATCACGCTGGCCTCACCAAAAGGCGGGCAGCCCCCGCTCGATCCCAAAAGCGACGCGCCGGAACATCAGACCGAATGGACGAAACGTTTCCACGCGGACGCGGCCGCGAATGCAGAGCTTGCCCAGACGAAAAAGCTCAGCGACGTGTCCGCGAAGGATTTCGATGCCGTCTTTTACCCTGGCGGCCATGGCCCCATGTGGGACATGCCCGACAACCCGACCTCCATCGCCCTGATCGAAGCGTTCGTTAAAGCGGACAAACCCGTCGGCGCAGTGTGTCACGCCCCCGTCGCGCTGGTGAATGTTCGCGATAACGTTGGCGATTATCTCGTCAAGGGGAAGCGCGTGACTGGATTCACGAACGAGGAAGAAGAGGCCGTGAAACTCACCAAGGTCGTGCCGTTTCTCCTGGAAGATCGTCTCAAGGAACGAGGCGGCATTTACAAGAAAGGCCCCGACTGGGCGCCGTTCGTCCAAGTCGACGGCAAACTCGTCACCGGCCAGAACCCCGCGTCATCGGCGTCTGCAGCGGAAGCACTGCTGAAGTTAATGCGCTGAAACAGCTTGGCTTCACTCACCGAGCCACGGGCGTTTGAACAATCGCCGCAATACTGGCTCAACCTGCAAGCGGACTACGACCTCAAAGACGCGGAAACGATCTTGGGGCAGCGTCTTCGGAAGATTCATGCTGTGGGGCGCCGCTAGGCGGATCCGCGGCGGACAACCGGTTACCCAACAACCGCCGCAATTCGACTTTCGCTTCGTGAGCAGGTAGCCGGTAACAAGGCGTAAATAGCGAGAAAAATAGCCGCTTGACAGAACCCCCTTTCGCATTCAGAATGCACTATCATTTACCAAGGCAGACTATCTCGGGCGGGTAGCCTCATGGTTCATTCTCACTCGCTAGCTGGAGCGGCGCTCGCCGCATGCCTTCTCTTCTCGTCGCTTTGCGGCGCTCAACCTGATCCGCTCCCTCCATCCGAACGCGCGTCGTGGGTCGAACGGTTCAAGTCATTGACCGGCCACAATCCGGCGGCCTTCAATGTCGGCCCCCAAGTGGTGAAGCTGCATCCCGATGATGGACTAGCCATCGTCGTCGAGGTATGGCCCGCCTTGACCAACGACGAGGTCAAGCGCGGAATCCTCAAAGCCTTCACATTCGCCGATCACCCGCGCGTCCTCGACGTGTTGGACTTCGGCGCGGTGGACGAATCGGACTATGTGCGGGGGACTGCGTTCACCTACTTGTCGTGGTACGCGCTTCAGGATTTTTCGGTCACCAGCGAAGCCTATCCGCAATGGCGCGACGAGACCATTGGCCAGTCCAAGGACAACATCCTCGCTGATAGCATGCGCAAATTAGTCGTGGCAATGCGCGGAGGCCTGACACCTCAACATCTTGAAATGCTGCAGCACGCGCCACCCAACGAGGCGACAAGCGCCGCGGCGCGCTCCAGCGGTGTGTTGGAGTTTATCGAAGAAACCCTGACGGAACCGACAACGTCGAATAAAATCAGGCAGGAGATTCTAAGGGCATTGTACGATCTTCAGCTAGACGCCGAATTTACGCAGCGCGTAATCGTCCCCATCGCTCTGAACGAACCCGATCCTAGCCTGCGCGGCGCGGCAATTGGATTGGTAGGTCGGTCGGAAGCACCATGGGCGTTCGATGTGCTCAGCGGAATGTTCCCGATCGATCCCAAGAATCCGATTGTCAACGAAATCGCCGACGCACTGGCGGAATTGAAAGATCCCAGAGCGATCCCGATTCTCATCGGCGCGATTGACGCCGACAATTCCTACGACACCGTCTACAAAATGGGTGCCCCACTCGGAAAACTTGTCGGCGTAGATTACAGTGTTCTTCACGACGGCGCGTGGTGGCGCCGCTGGTGGGAACTGAACAAATCCAACTACCCCGAGTCCGCGAGGGCAACGCCAATCCCCGATTTTCCAAAGTCGCCGCACGGGGAAACGTACGTACCGTATCCCGAAAGTGCAGACACAATCGAGGGCATGATGCACTTGATTGTCGAGGCATTGCGGGAGAATAGGCCCAACGAT
>JBGTJY010001054.1:0-1521 GCA_041744855.1 Candidatus Hydrogenedentales bacterium | reverse complement strand
TACCGTTGCAAATTTGAAGCCATGTCCCGAAAAACCGGCTGCGATCACCACGTTGTCATGCGCCGGATGCCGATCAATGATGAAATTTTCGTCGGGCGTCTTCGTGTACATGCACACGCTGTGCTGTTTCAATTTGGGTTTCATGCCCGGAAAGGTCTCTTCGAGAAAACGCCGCACCGGCTCCTCGTCTTCTGGTTCGAGCGCGCGATTGACCCGCGATGGGTCCTCGACGATGTCGCCTCCCGTGTGTTCCGCCGCTTTCAGGCCGTCGTCGCCGATCGAGGGGAAGCCGTAGAAGAGCCCGAAGTCGCGTTCGATGAAGAATGCCGGCATCATGCCCGCCGTGTAGCGCAATGGATCCGCCGTCTTGTACCAGAGTTGCACCTTGCGCACGATACTCAGCTCGACGCCGATTTCGTCCAGGACGGCGCCCGCCCACGGGCCCACGGTCACGATCAGCTTGCCCGCGTGGATTTCGCCTTTGTCGGTGCTGACGGTCACGCCGTTGTCGTCCGCGCGCCATCCGGTGGCCGCCTCATGGATGCGCAAGGTCGCATTGCGCCGTTCCGCGCACTCAAGATGCGCCTGCACGCATCGCTCGACAAACAGGTAGCCGCCCACGGGGTCGTAATACGCAATGAAATCTTCCGGTAACCGGAATTGCGGATACCGTGCCATGGCCTCCGCGGCATCGTAGTTTTCATAGGGCAGATCGTTCGCAGCGTAGCTCATCGCAAGGCCGCGCATGATCTCGGAATCCGGATGCCCGGCGAGTACTAGTCCCGCCTCGACGAACAACACCTGCGCCGACTCGTCTTCGAGTTCACGCCAGAGCGCGTAGGCGCGGTGCAGCAGCGGCACGTAGTCCGGGTGCTCATAGTAGGCCTTGCGGATCATCCGGACGTTACCATGCGAGCTGCCGCGGTCGTGCGCGACGTTGTGCTGCTCGATTCCGACGACGTTCAAGCCGCGCTTGGCGAGGTGATACAGCGCCGCGCTGCCCATGCCGCCTAGCCCTAGCACGATGGCGTCGTATGTCCGCGAAGTAGCCATACGGCTCCTATGGTATCACAGCTCCATTTTCGGCGCTTTTGGCCAGTTCAGGGGCGCGTTTCCAAACCGTGCTGCGGCCAATCAGCGATACGAAGATGTAGCCCCGAAAACGCAGTTCAACTTGCGACGGATCGCCTGCGGAAGCACGGAGTTTCATGGTGCTTTTGTACGTTTCGCCGTTCTCCGGGTCGTAAACCGTGCCGTTGATCCAACGCTCCTTGCGTTCATCGAACTCGAAATCCTTGAGAATGACCATGCCGAGGATCGGGTCATGTTGGCGTTCGGAGTCGGGGTTATTCGCGTCGCGCAACGGGTCGCCGTGTTCCGGGCCTGGACCGTCGTACAACGGCGCGCGCAACCACGCGATCTTGCCGAAGTACCGCGTCGCGCCGCCGGCGTCGGTTTCCTTGTAAATCTCGACGCGGGCTCTGCCGTCGTCCGTAATCCACTCGCCGAGGATCGCGTCGC
>JBGTJY010001053.1:0-2069 GCA_041744855.1 Candidatus Hydrogenedentales bacterium | reverse complement strand
GAAGGGGGACTTTTTCTGCAACTTCAGTCCCCCTTGAAAAGGGGACGTTGCGGATGATTTAAGTCCTCCTTCAAAACGGGACATTGCGGGTGATTCAAGTCCCCCTTCGAAGGGGGATTTAGGGGGATGTTGTATGGGAACGCTAGCTTCGATTCTCCCGAGTATCATGCCACGAATAGGTAGTGCTGGAGTTCTCGGTAGCCGCGAGGGTTCAGGTAGGCGCGGATTTCCTCGCGGGCGCCGGGCGCTCCCACAGCGATAAGGATGAGCCGTTCGTCCGGCCCGCACAGCCAGTCGGGTGGACGAATCGTCCGACCATGAATCACCCGGCCCACCTTCCGCGGATTGATGTCGATGACGTCGTGCGGCCACGCGTCCGCACCCCACTCCCGGAGCCATAGCTTTCCTACCTCCCCGGCGCCCCACTGGATGAACGGCCGTTCGTTCGCGAGATAGCTTTGGAAGAGGTAATGGCGTTTCAGCGCGCGGAAGCTCAGGTCGCTGTATCGGGAGTCGTTCGCGGAGAGTCGGGCGCCGTGGTTTCGCCAGCGGAGCAGCACGCGAGGGACTTTTTGGAGCTTACCGTCGGCGAGCGCGAATCGCATCACGAGGTCGTAGTCCTCGGCCCAGCCGTGATCCTTGTAGCCACCGGCCTCCTCGAACGCGGATCGGCGCATGCAGAAAGTAGGGTGCGGGATTGGGCATTCGACAAAGAGTTCGCGCGCGATGTGTTCGTGATCGACAAGACCGTTGATCCAGTTGTCGTAACGTTCGCGGCCACTCCCCCATGCTTCGCCGAAACTTTCCGTCAAGGTCCCGCAGAGCGGGACCTCCGGCGAGGCATCAAGTAGGGCGACTTGCGCGGCTAAGCGTTTCGGATGCGCAATGTCGTCGGCGTCCATGCGGGCGATGAATTCGCCAGTCGCTGCCGTGCAGGCGCGTTGAAGGCCTTCGACTATGCCTACGTGATGGGAATGAATGGGAAGTATTGGAATGATGCGCTTGGAATAGGAATCTGCGATTGTCGCGGTTCGATCGGTCGAGCCGTCGTTGAAGAGGATAATTTCGAAGTCGCGGTAGGTTTGGGCGAGGATGGAATCGAGGGCTTCCGCGAGCGTGGACTCCGCGTTGTAACAGGGGATGACGACGGAAACGCGGGGCATGGAGTCGACGCCCTATTGCACGGGATCCTCGTGCCGCGTGTCGTATTGGTCGAGGAATGGAAAAACGCTTTCGCGAATGAACTCGCGGCAGAGGTGAGCGCGTTCGACGGCGCGTTCGATATTTTCCAGGTCAATCGCTTCGCGGGCAAAGATGCCCTTCACTTCGACGAGCACCTCTTTCTTGCTGAATCGGAATGATTCGATCGCGACGTGGAGCGCGCCGGGATGTTCCGGAGTCTCCGGCAGAACGAAGCGCAGGCCGCCGTTTTCTAATGGGCGTCGGAAGTAGGGCGTAATGCGATTCGCCTGGTGGCAGATGTGATCGAGCAGGAACTCGCGGGCGTCGGCGAAGTGGGTCAACGCGAACGTCGCGCGCAGCGTCACCGATTGCGCGCGGATTTGCGGGATGGCGAGATCCGACAAAATCCTCCGGGATACCTCGCTCATCTTTTCGCAAAAGTCGGGGAGAGTGATCTCGGCCCATTCCTCGACGAGCACGACGCGATCGGGCAGAATGACCATCGTGGATTCGGTTCGCGGCGGCCGCTTCGAGTAAAAACGCACGTGGCCGGGGTGGCTGAAATCGGTGCTATCGTACGCGGCACGGGTTTGCGATAGGTCGAAATACAGCTTCTGCAGCGATTGCCGCGTATGTTGCTTCGGACGGTAGATGAGCTCCGTCGAAAAGTGGATCAGCCGTTCTTCCGCTTGCATTGAAATAAACCGTTCCGTGAATGAATGGGTAAGCGTTGAGTATACGTGCAATGAAGCGTGTCCCCCAAGTCCGGCGCCCCTTCGGTTTCATGCTCGCTGTGTCTTGGTGCCTGAGCGCGTCCGTCGCCGCCCAAAACGAAGAGTCGCAATCGCGCTGCGACGCGATCCTCGGCGAGTGGATTACGGACGACG
>JBGTJY010001052.1:0-4087 GCA_041744855.1 Candidatus Hydrogenedentales bacterium | reverse complement strand
GCCCACCATTCCGCCCGATTCTTTGGCAACGGCGCATGCTTTGGTTTCGGGCAGCCGTGCCAAAAACAGCCGCCGACGGACAGCGCGTTGCGCGCGCATTCGATTAACCTCCTCGACGGTTTTGCTCAAACATGTCCGCGGGCATCGGACGGTCGAGGCGCCACACAATTTGAATCGGTCGTTCAGATTGGCAGCTGACTATCTTCGCGGGACCAAGGAACGTAAAAGGTGCCGTGACCCGCTCAGTTCTCTTTTTCGACCGGGCGAAGAAGAGCATAGTGTAGCCGCGCTCTTGGTGATGGATGAGATTTTGACCCGTTTCGCTGGCTCGAGTGGTTTGCGATTGAGTTTCCCAGTGCAGCAACTCGCGGCTGATCGGATAATCCTTGTACATTGTGCTCGGCGAGAATTCTTTTTCCGTTTTTTGAAATGTGATCAAGGCCGCATAGGTCCGGATTTGTGGGAAATGTAGACGTCCCACACCAGTCACGCCGGCCGACTCGAAGGAGGCACCCCCGAGCACGGCCTTCAATTCGTCGCTCCCATACTGAGCGTGCAATTCGAGTTGGCACTCGAATGGCAGGTGCAAAGATTCGCTGATAACACGCGTTTCGTCATCGGACCATGCGAGGACTTCGTCTAGATCTCGAAGGATCGATGGGTTTTGCGCTAACCGCACGAAAGACTCATTTAGATTCGCGAAGCCGAACGCTTTTCCCGGTTTTCCCCACACCCGGTAGTAGGCGCTCAGCGCTGAGGTCCCGGCCGCAGTCAGCGCGCCGGCGACATCGCCAACGATAAGGCGAGCGAGCATCTCACGTAGGCGAGCGATTTCCCGCGGACCGTTCGTTTGTGAAGCCACCACGAGCGCATCCTTGAGTCGTGCCAGATCGGGATCGTGTGGAGTCTCGGCTACTCGGGCTGACGCTTTCCACTCCGTCCACGTCTTCCGCGAGAGCAGCGCTTCTGGTTCGTAATCATGGAACCGAACGAAGTTACCGAAGTTGAGCGCCTGATCGGCTTCATGTTCGAAAGACTCGATTTTGTCTGGAACCTGATCGGCGAGATTTCGGAGGTTCTCGCGGATGTTGGCCAGGACATGTTCCCGTGCGACGCGATCAAGTTGTAGGCTGCAACCCGCTGGGAGGTGGGGAAAATCAAGTTCGACTTCACGCTGCATGTTGAACCGCCGCTTCGAAAGCAGCGCTTTTAGCTTCCGGTCGATTCGATAGCGGCGGTGAGCCTGACCGACGAAATCGAGAACGGTGAGGCAATCCTTCTCGGGTGCGTGACGAAGACCGCGTCCGAGTTGCTGGAGGAAGACCGTCAGGCTCTCCGTCGGTCGCAGGAAGAGCACCGTGTTAATCTCAGGCACATCGAGACCCTCATTCAGCACGTCACGGGCAAAGAGGAATCGAATTTGTCCCGCGCGAAAATCGTTGAGCAGCTTCGTCCGCTCGTTCGTCTCGGTTTCGCCAATAAGAACAGCAGAAGAAATTCCGTGCTCGTTGAACTTTCCCGCCATGTATTGGGCGTGGCGTACGGAAACGCAAAAGCCAATGCCGCGAACGCGTTCCAAATTAGGCTCGTATCGCTGCAGTGAAGTAAGGATGACGTTGAGCCGCTGCTGAGCGACGGCATGCGCGCCGGAATAGACGTTTTCTAGCTCCGCGACATCGTATTTACCGCTTCGCCAGAACCGGTCATCCGTGAGCGAGACCGGGTCCGCAACGCCGAAATAGTGGAAAGGGGAAAGGAGCTTCTCGTCGAGGGCTTCGGGGAGGCGAATTTCTGCCGCGAAACGATTGCCGAAATCGGCCGCCACGCTTGCTCCATCCATCCGTTCCGGAGTGGCCGTGAGGCCAAGCAAGATGCGCGGCGTGAATTGATCGAAGATCGGACGATAGCTGGCGGCGGGCCCGTGATGGACTTCGTCCACTACGACAAAATCGTAGTAATCCGCGCCGAGTTGTTCCCACAGCCGGCGATTGTTCAGGATATCTACGGAACAGAACAAATGATCGAAGCGAGACGCGACATGCGGCCCCACCAACAACTGGCCAAAGTCAGGCACCCGAAGGACCGCACGGAAGGTGCCAATTGCTTGCTCCAGGATCTCGCGACGATGCGCGACAAAGAGGAGACGCGCTTGTCGCTGCTGGCGCTGGAAAAATCGACGAAAGTCAAAAGCGGCTACGACGGTCTTTCCCGTCCCGGTCGCTGCGACGATGAGATTGCGCGAATGATTGTGCGTGGTCCGCTCCGATTCTAATGCGTCGAGAATCCGTTCCTGAAACGGATGCGGCGTAAGGTCAAAGAACACCGGTGTCGAAGTGGAATGAGTCCGCGCATGTCGAATCGCTTCGCGGAATACGAAGGGCTCGTCAGGATTGAAAGGAACGAACTCTCTGCTGTTCCAGTAGGTCTCGAACTCCGCGACGAACTTCTCGAGAATGTGCGGCAGGTCTTGCGCGGTAATTTTAAGGTTCCACTCTAGCCCACTCGTCATCGCGGCTTGCGACATGTTCGCCGAACCGATGTAGCCGGTGGAAAATCCGGTGTTTCGCCGGAAGTGGTATGCCTTCGCATGCAGGCGCGTCCGTTCAGTGTCGTATGACACGCGGACAGAGGTATTCGGAAGCCGCTCCAACCACTCAACCGCCTCGGCATCTGAGGCGCCCATATACGAGGTCGTAATGATACGCACCTGTCCGCCGCGACTTGTGATCTCCTCAAAAGCGGAAATCAAGAGACTGAGACCGGACCATTTGATGAACGAGATCAGCATGTCCATCGAATCCGCCGATCGCATTTCCCGCTGCAACTCATGCACGAGCTGCGGGTCGCGCGGGGAACCAGTGAACAAACTGCTTTCCGAAATAGAGGTGAACGGACGGGGCATTCCCCCCGCGGCATAGCTTGGTGGCGTGATCTCGAGCAGAAGCGAACTTTCCGCCGGACTGATTTTTCGGGAGCTCAAGAATTCAGCGCTCGGCTCCGCCGCAATCCGCGCGATTAGCTCGTTACATAGCCGCAACCGTGTCGCTCGGTCGGGATACTGGCTCAGCGCTTTTTCCAGAACGCGACCAACGAACCACGCATAGCGCGCCGGCTCTTCTTCCGCATCCAGTTTCCCCAGGATCGAACGGACCTCTGGATTTTGGTCGAGTAATGATTGCACCTGCTCATCGAGCAACAAATCGTAAGGGCCAGTTGCAAGGGACATTGCGATGCATGCTATGTGCTCGGACCCCAACCTGTCACTTCACGAACTTCTTGGAGCATTATTCGGGTCTGCATATTGCCACAACGGACCGGGGAATTCCGGGCGCGGCGTCGGCCTCCGGGCACAATAGGTCGGGGCTGATCGCTTTCGCGCCGCTGGTCGATCAGATTGCCGCCCGGGTGCCCCGACAGTTAGGATAGCCTGTGCAGCCCCAGAACTCGGAACCCGCCCTGGCACCACGCCGTGCGGTGCGCCTAATCATCTCCGAGCCGCATTGCGGACATTTCTGTTCGTGATTTTCAGCTTGTGGAACTTGCTCGGCGGAGGAATCAGGGCGGCGCTGGACGGATCGAATCTCATCAAGTAGCTCATGCCCTCCGAGCAGGCGGATGCGGTTCTGGCGAGCGAATTCAGTTGCTTCCGCAGTGAACGCGGAGGTTGCCACGAGGACGCCGTGGCGTGCCCCCTCCGCCGTCATGGAACCGAACAGTTCCCTGGCCACGGGAAGGCCGACCTTTTTCTTCCAGCGTTTGCATTGGACGATCAAGGTTTCACCATTCCGGGTAAGCTTCAGGTCGATCCCGCCATCGGCTCCTCCGCCGAGCGTTTCCGTCACGCGATAGCCTTGCTGTCGGAAAAGTTCCGCCACCATATCCTCGAAGGATTTCCAATGAAGTGTGCGAAGCGACTCCAGCGAGGTCTGGCGATGCAGATCGGCTCGTGATTTCCAGCGCCGCAGTGCCGAAATAAGCGAAAGCGCCACCAGAAGCAGCGCGATGACGGGAGTGAGCGTCGCGGCCATCTGTCCCCATGGCTGCCCCGGTCCTGAGGTCGAGAGTTGCGCTGCAATTCCGGGGAGAA
>JBGTJY010001051.1:0-19264 GCA_041744855.1 Candidatus Hydrogenedentales bacterium | reverse complement strand
GTCCTCGTTCATTAAGAAATGAAATTCGTCGTCGGTGATGCGGGCGCAAATGGCGTTCGTCACGGCGCGCAGTGATGCGTTGCGCGGAGCTTTCGAGATAATCGCGATCTCGCCGAAATGACTTCCCGGTTGTAACCGGCTGAGTTCGCGTTCGCCAAGCCCGACCGACATCGTGACGGCGACCTCGCCCTCGCCGAGAATGTACATGCCGTCGCAGGCGTCGCCTTCCTGAAAAATGGTCTCGCCCTTGCTGAATCGGACAATCTCGAATAACTCGGCGATACGCCGCAACGCCGCCGGGTCGTAGCCCGCGAACAGTTCGCAGCGTTCCAGGAACGGAACGATATCGTTAACGGCGACGCGATCTTGCGCGTCCGGCGCCAATGCCATAGCAATACTCCGGGAGGGACGCGCTCTAACGTTCCTTGGAACGCCGCGTCCCGCAAATTCTCGACTGGTAGGGGCGGGTTTCAAACCCGCCCGGGGACCCACGATGAGCCCAGCGAATACACGCGGAGTCGATCTTGTTACTCCCGGGCGGGTTACAAACCCGCCCCTACGCGCATGTTGATTGCCGAAGACTCATTCGGAGGTGCAGCCCTGGCGATATTATGCCAAACTCCAGCCGCCGGATGAACCGTCTATCGCACGGCCTCGAGGACGCTCGCCGTCGCCCTCGATTGATTCAGCACGTAGAAGTGAATCCCCGGCACGCCCTGTCGCATCAAATCCTCGACCTGCCGGGTCGCGTGTTCGATCCCCGCCTGGAACTGGCCGTCCTCATCGTCCGCCGCAAGCAGGAGGCGGTTCTCCAATTCCGTTGGCAACGTTGCCCCGCACATCGACGTGATGCGCTTGATTTGACCGTAGTTCGTAATCGGCAAAACGCCGGGAACGATCGGCACGCTGATCCCCAGTTTCACGCAGCGGTCGCGCCAGCGATAGAAATCGGCGTTGTTGTAAAAAAGCTGGCTGATGATGATGTCCGCGCCACTGTCGACCTTGCGCCGGAGGTTGACCAAGTCGGCGTCGGCGTCCGGCGCTTCCGGATGCTTCTCGGGATAGCCGCCGACGGCGATGCCAAACTCGGGAAACTCTCCGCGAATAAGCGACACCAATTCGTTGCCGTACCTAAGTCCGCCGGGAACGACCCTGAACTGCGGGTTGTCCTTCGGCGCGTCGCCGCGGATGGCGACGATGTAGGCGACGCCCTGAGACTTTGCGAGCCGAAGGTAGGCGCGCAGTTCGTCCACGGTCGCGCCGACACACGTCAAGTGCGACGCCAGCGGCAAATCGCAAAGCTCGCGCACGAGCGCCAAGGTATCGAGGGTCTTGTCGCGCGTCGCGCCGCCCGCGCCATAGGTGCAGGTGATGAAATCCGGCTTGAAAGCGAGCAAGCGTTTCAAGTGAGTGCGCAAAGCGTCCCGGCCCGCATCCGTCTTGGGGGGAAACAGCTCGTAGGACAACACGAAGCGCCGCGTGCGATACATTTCGCCGAGGCGTATCGGCATGGTCACCGGTTTAGTTTCTTGCGACCCCAAGGCGTTTCGCTCCTACGCGCAACCGCGACAATGTTTTCCCAGAATGCAGTTATTTCGCCAGAATGGAAGTCCCATGCGAACGGAATCCGTTCCGCAACTACGGACTTTCATGCCAATCCTCGTTGTCGATTCGTGATGGCAAAAGCGCCAACTCGCGCCGACCAAAGAATGTTCGGTAGCATATGGGTGTGAATTCCCCGTTTCAAACCAGCGCCGCGCCTGCGTGTGTGGACGCCGCGCTTCAGGAGCGCTTCAAGCGCGAAGTGATGCGCGAACTGGACGAAGGACCCTTTCGTCCAGCGCCGTGGTTGCGCAACGCGCACGCGCAAACCGTGTGGTCGCGCTATGGCCATCAAGCGCAATTGCCGCCCATGCGATTGGAACGTTGGGACACGCCCGACGACGATTTCCTCCGTGTGCACTGGCTCGATGGCGACCCAGAACTGCCGATCGCCTTGCTGCTACATGGGCTCGAGGGTTCCGTCGAGTCGACATACATCGTCCGGTTGGTGAACGAGCTTGCCGCGGAGCGGTGGAACATCGCGGTCATGGAACATCGATCGTGCGGCGGCGAAATGAACCGGGCGCGCCGCTTGTATCATTCCGGCGAGACGGCCGATATCGATTTCATGGTGCGCGAAATCGAGTCCAGGTATCCGGATGTCCCGCTCTATATCGCCGGCTATTCGCTGGGGGCTAACGTCACGGCCAAGTGGCTCGGCGAACAAAGCGACTCGACGCCCGCGAACGTCCGCGCCGCCGCCGTCGTGAGCGCTCCGTTTTCACTCGTCGATTCGGGACCCTTCCTGGATAGCGGCGTGCGGCAGTTGTACGCGCGTCACTTTCTTCGCAAGCTGATTCCAAAAGCCATCGAGAAGGAGCGGCAGTATCCCGGCAGTTTGGACCTCGATCGAATTCAACGATCGAAGACCTTCCGGGATTTCGACACGTTCGGCACCGCAGCCCTCCACGGTTTCGCCGACGCCGAGGACTACTACGCGAAATCGGGATGCGGACAATTCCTCGAGCATATTCGCCGGCCCGTCATGTTGCTGAGCGCGGCCGACGATCCGTTCAACCCGGGGTTCACCTTACCGCACAAACTCGCGGCGGAGTCGCCGTATTTGCACGCCCAATTTACCAAGCTCGGCGGGCACGTTGGATTCGTTAACGCCGGCGCCGGCCGAGCGCTTTGCTATTGGGCGGAGCAACAGATTGTCCGTTTCTTTCTCGCGTATCACCGGCTGTTGTCGGGCTGAATCGCTACTCGGCCCCAACGCGGGGCAGCTTGGCAGATGCGGTGCTCCGAAAGTAAACTGGCTGCGACCCGCCTTCCTGAACTGATTGGCCCACGCGATGCTCGACCTTGCTCTGCCCTACTTCGGCACCGTTCTTGGCATCTTTCTCGGCATCGTATTGATCGGGCGGATTCTGCGCCAAAACAATCGCCCGTCCGTCTCGATCGCGTGGCTATTCGCGATCGTTTTCATGCCCTACGTCGCGGTGCCCGCGTACATCTTGATAGGCGGCCGAAAGATGTGGCTCGTGGGGAATCCGACGCCGCCGATCCGCACCTTGGCCAGCAGCCGCATCGATCTCCATCCTTCGCTCCTGGCCAGCGTCGTCGACAATGTACTCAGCACAGCGGGCATGGCGCCGGCGCGCGCCAAACTTCGGATCGAATTCCTCTCCGACGGCGAGGCCACCTACAAACGGCTGCTCGAGATGATTCGCGGCGCGCAGCGGACCATCCACGTCATGACGTACATCCTTGGCCGAGACAAGGTTGGCCGCGCGATCGTCGAAGCCTTGACGCAGAAGGCACGCGAGGGCGTTCAAGTCCGGCTGCTGCTCGACGCCTGGGGAAGCCTGAGGACGTCAGGAGGCTTCGTGCAAGAGCTGCGCGACGCGGGCGGGCAGGTAGCCACGTTTATGCCGCTTTTGCCCACGAAATTCCGCTGGTCCCTCAACTGGCGCAATCATCGAAAGGTGGTTGTCGTCGACGGCTGTGTCGCGCTGATGGGCGGGATGAACCTCGGCGAGGAGTACATGGGTCTTGAGTCAACGCCGGATCGTTGGATTGACACCAACGCGATTGTGCACGGCGCAGCGGCCCTGGACCTCGAAGATGTCTTTCTCAACGACTGGCGATTCGCGACCGGCGAAACAATCGCCGCGCGTGAGGAGGACATCGCCGCGGGGCAGGCCGCCGTGGGCGGCGCGGTGGGTCAAATCGTCGCCAGCGGTCCGAACATCGTCGGCGATCCGATGTACGAGGCCATCTTGTCCGCGACGTACGAGGTGACCCAACGGCTCTGGATTATGACGCCGTATTTCGTGCCGGACGACGGGTTGGTTCGCGCGATGTGCATGCAGGCGCGATTGGGACGCGACGTCCGGATTCTGATTCCGACGCGTTCGAATCACTTTTCGGCGGACCTCGCGAGGGGTCGATTCTTGCGCGAGCTCATTGCCGCGGGCGTGCGCGTGTATAAATATTCGGGCCGGATGATCCACGCGAAACATATTGTGTTCGATGACCGGATCGCGGTGATGGGCTCGATCAATTTCGATATGCGGAGCCTTTATCTGAATTTCGAAGTCGCGCTGTTTCTTTATACGAACGACGACGTACAGGCGCTCGCCAAGTGGATCGAATCGCACATGGTCGACGCGACGGAATTCCGCGACACGCGGGTCGGCCCCATCCGGGCATTCATTGAGGACTTGGCCATTCTCGTCGCGCCGTTGCTGTGATTGCAGCTATTCGCCAACGCGGGCGCGCGACAGAATCTGCAGCTTGCCCGGCGGCAACGACGTGATCAGGTCCGTCAAGTCATAGACTTGCAGCGCGCCGTGGACGGCGTTGACGAGTTGATTCTTGGTTATGTCGGCGCTCACCACTTCCTTCCAGGTAATGGTGAGTTTCTTAAGCTGCACGGTGGTGAATAAACTGGGCTCAAGCGCCGCAGCGTGCAGCGCGGGAACTGACGCCTCGCCCAAAGCGAACAGGTGAACCTCCCTGCGTCCCTCCGCGGGCACGTGCTCCTCGATGAACATGCGCACGACAAGGATATCGTGCGCCCGCATTCCGACATACGACTTGCCGAGCATATAGGCCAGAAAATACTCGCTCCAGTCGGCCCCGAAGTACGGTTCGAAGCCGCTTCGGTCGCCGGCGGGCACAGCGGATTCGCCGAGGCCCCGCAGATCGACGGCGACCACGACTTCGCCCGCCTGAGCCATCGCGTTCTGCTCCATCGTCGACATTGCCGCGCCCTCGTCGTCGACAATGATCCGCGTGATGCCGTTCAATCGTGACGGAATCGACAATCGCAGCGGCAGGTAGATGCCTTTCTCCGGAGAGATGACGTATTGCTCAACGCGAAAGTCCTGGTTCGCTTCCAGCCCAACCCGCTTGTGCGCGCCGAGCTGCACTTCCGAAAGGGTGGGGACGCCCGAGATTTCTCGCACGCGCTCAAGGGATTCCCCAGGTTCAGCATCGCGCCACGCGAAGTGGCGGCGCTGCCCCAGCTTCATCTCGAATTCCATGTTGATATCGCGAACCGATCGCGCGCCCTCGATCAATAACACCTGGCCCGCCGGCGAGCACTGCAATTCCTTAGCCGAAAAGATCGAAAAATCGGGTTCGTAAATCGGCGCATCGACCCCCGTCAACCACCGCTTCATCCATCGCGCCATGCCTTCCCGCAACGGCTTCGCGAAGCCGTGCTTGCCGTCGGTCTCGATGAGATCCACGCGCTCGGCAAATCCAAGATGGCCATACAGGCGCTTCGCCTGGCGGAAGCTGTCCCACGTGCCCGTAATATCGAAGAAATCCTTCGTCGCCGCGCAAATGAGCGTCGGCCTTGGGGCGCGCATCGAGACATAGTCCGCGTGGTCCAGACCAAATGCGATCTGCCCGTAAATGTTTTGTTCCGCGTCCTGCGCCCCGATCGTGTTGATCAGCCGATCGAACGAAGTGATATAGCAACTCGGGGCAGCGCACGCGACCCGCGGATCCAGCGCCATGAGATAACTCGTCAGCGTGCCGCCACCGGAATTCCCCGTGCAACCGATGCGACTCGAATCGATGTCCGGGCGGCTGACGAGATAGTCGATCGCGCGGATGCCGTCCCACACGCGGTAATTCGCCGTGCTCGAGCCGAGCAAGATCGTGGGCACGCCGACCATCGTGTGCTCGAGTGTCGCGCCAAATCTCGGCGCCCCGTCGTCCCGCAGAATCTGGTATCGCTCTCCCTGGCCAATCGGGTCATAACTGAACGCCGCGATGCCGTTGGTCGCCAGGAGCATGCACGCGCGTTGATAAGCCTCTTCCGTCTTGCCCGTCTCGCTGTGGCCGCAAGGCATCAACACCGCCGGATGCGGTCCCGCACTTAACGGCAAGTACAGAACGCCCGTCACGTAGAAATGCGGCCGGCTCTCGAAAATAATTTTCTCCAGGCGGAATCCGTCATGCTCCGATGTGCCGACGACCTGCGGATTGAGCGGCGTGCGTTCCGGAAACCCGCCGAGCTGCGCGATCATAAATTCACGCATGCGGTCTTGATACGCTTCGATATCGCCGGGACTTTGCAACGCTTCGAATGCTTCCTTGCGATTTTCGAATGCCTTCGCCGCCAAATCCCGCAAATAATTCTGCATCATCAACTCGGGGGACTCGATCCCATACTTCGAGAGAATTCCGGCCTCCTCGGCGCGGGCGAGCGCCGTGCATACGGCAAGACAAACGCAGAGAACGGAAATGGCGCGCATCGACGGGGCAACCTTTCGGCCGGGACCGGAATGACCGCAATCGAGTCGAGTCGGCGGCGGTTTTCGGCGGGAATCCAAGATTGACTACACTACCGGCATGGCCCAACTAAATCCAATCGCGCCCACAGCAGCGAAGTCTGCCTCGTTGGACCACCTCATCCGCGATGAAACGTGGCGCCGGCGCGAGTTTCCGGTGACTGCGCATCGGATTTATATGCAGCACGCCGGGGTATGCCCGCTTCCCCGTTGCGCTTCCGAGGCGATGATCCGCTACGCCGAACAGGGCTCGATCGACAACCAGGAACTCGAGTGGCAGGAAGATCGCATCCACGCAGCGCGTGCATCCGCCGCGGCGCTCATCGGCGCGAAGTCGCAGGAAATCGCGCTGCTCGGCCCCACAGCGGTCGGGCTGAGTCTCGTCGCGGGCGGACTCGACTGGCGCGCCGGCGACGAGGTCGTCTACTACGCGGACGACTATCCCGCGAACGTGTACCCCTGGCGCGATCTCGAACGCCACGGGGTCCGTGGGGTCACGCTGACGCCCAACGCCCCCGGGCAAATTTCGTGGGACGCGATCGAGTCAGCGTTGACGCCGCGCACGCGGCTCGTCTCGCTCGCGTCGTGCCACTACCTCGCGGGCATACGCATCGACGTCGATACGATCGGCCGGAACCTTCACGAGCGCGGCATCCTCTTCTGTGTCGACGGCATTCAAACGGTCGGCGCGTTTCCGATGTGCGTCGAGCACGTAGATTTCCTGAGCGCCGATTCGCACAAGTGGATGCTCGGCCCCGCCGCCGCGGGGATTTTTTATGTGCGCGAGGCATTGCAGGAACGGCTCCGTCCGGTGCTGCTCGGTTCGTACAACGTCGTCTCGCCGGAGTTCGTCGCGCAGCCCGCGATCGAGTATTACCCGGGCGCGCGGCGATACGAACCAGGCATGCTGAACCTGCCCGGCATCACAGGCATGGACGCGTCGATCCGGATGCTACTCGAACTCGGCGTCGATGCGATTGCCGCCCGCCTGTTGCGCCTGAGCGGCGCCCTCGCCGAACGGCTCCAATCGCGGGGGTTCGTGTTGTACGGTCGAGAAGCGAAATGGGCGGACGACCTCGCGCCGTCGGCGATTCTAAGCGCGCGGCATCCCGAACGCGATTCCGCCTCGCTGCACGCCTATCTCGCCAAGGAGAACGTGAGTGTGTCGCTGCGGCAAAATCGGGCCGGCGAATCGTTCATCCGCTTTTCACCGCATTTCTACAACACTGAGGAAGAAATCGATCGTGTGGTCCAACTGCTCTCCTAAACAAATTCTTGCGCTCGTAATCGTTGCCTCTTTCGGCATTGCCTTTGCGCAGGAACCGCCGGAAACGCCGGAGCTGGATACCGTCGAGCCGGGCGGCGTTTCGCCTGGCGCCGCGCATGTACATCCCGCCGACCCCGCGGCGTCTGTCCCGCCGGTCGATATCGTTTCGATTCAAGCGCCCGGCGTCGAGCGCCCGCTGTACATCGTGACGTTCTTCGCGCCGTCGATAGGCCGCACGACGAAATACATGGTCCTCCTCCCGGACGGTTACGAAAACAATCCGGAGAAGCGCTATCCGGTGCTGTACCTCTTGCACGGATTCTCGCAAAACTACACGGTTTGGCCGATGATGGGCGCCGCCGAGCATTCGTCAGCGTACGACCTCATCGTCATCATGCCGGACGGCGGAAACTCGTGGTACGTCAATTGGGCGGACAGCGAGAGCGGACAGCTCAACAACTGGGAAGATTTCATCGCGTACGATTTGGTCGAACACGTCGACACGACATTCCGCACGATCACCCAACGATTCGGCCGCGCGATCAACGGCCTGTCGATGGGCGGCTACGGCGCGATTGCAGTCGGCCTCCGGCATCCGGATTTGTTCTGCTCGATCGGCAGCCACAGCGGCGCGCTCGAACACGCCCGCATCGTGCGCCAGGCGATCGAAGGCGGGATGGTCCCCAGCGTGAACGCGCCGCCGCCCGATATCGACTCCGAGAAAGACGCGAACGTGCCGCCGCTGATCGAGATACCGGACTTCACCCGGCAATCGCAACGATACCCGAACGCGATTGAATTCAAAACCGTCGAAGATTGCAACGCATACGACCCGTTCGAACTCGTGAAGATACTCCCGATCGAAGCTCTGCCCCACATTTATCTGGATTGCGGGCTCGAGGATGGCCTCATTTCCAGCACGCAGGAATTCGCAGCGTTGCTCATGGAGCGGAAAATTCCATTCACGTTCGGCCAAACCCCAGGCGGCCATAACCGAAACTACTGGGAGCGCGAAGTCAGCCAATCGATCGCCGTGCAGTACAACATCATGCGGCTCGCGCTGAACTCGCTCGCGCTGCGCGCGATGCCGCAACCGCCCGCCGAAGCGCAGGCGGCGCCAACGGACAAGAAAGCGGTGCCCGCTGAACCAGCGACGCCGTAGATCGGTTTTCGAATGAGGTGTCGAATGTCTTAAGGCACTCCTGCGCAGGCAGCAACCTCTACGAGCTAAAGTCTCCGCAAACCACGATTACTATTCGGAGCCCTCGAGTAGCTCATCAAAGAGTTGCTGCGTCTGGGAGTCGTCACTTCCGTGATACATTGAACTCAGCCTTTTCTGAATACCTTCCCGCATTGTGTTCAATCTAGCCATATTCTTTAACAGGTACTCATCTGACGCGATCATTTCAGGAGGCGCCCCGTTTTGAATTAAAGTCTCAAAAAGGAACCCTCCAATCGTGAGTTGCTCGAGTGCCTCGTCAAGCAAATGCACGTCACCGGTTAAGCGAAACTGACGTTGTAAGGCTTGAGCATGTACGGCGTACGCATCCAACACATCAATATTCTGTGGGTCAAATTGACCGGAGTCGAATATTGCCTTAGCGGCGAGTCTCACATCGGATAATTCCGGTTGGAACGAATCGGATCGTCGCCAAGCCACGATTTGGAGCATAATGCAGCTTACTTTTAATACGTCCGCGCTGTCCGGGTAGCGCGACATCCACTCGCGCAAAATGTCGAGCGCCTTGTCTTCTCGACTGCATACGGCATTCAAAAGCACTCTCTGAAGATAGGCAAACCGGTAAACTTCGAACGGTATGTTCTCTTCCTGCATTAGAAGGAGTTCACAAGCATCGAAAGCGGCACTCTCGACTCCGTCGCCGGCCAACTCTTGAGCTTCAACGCAACGTTGTTCGATTTCCGCAACGAACTCTCGCGATTCGCCCGTCTCCGACCATAAGTTGAACACATTGGCGGAAAGTTCATTGAAATTAGAAAGCGAAGTGAATTGTCCGAAACACTTTGAACTCACGCAACTGAATACGAACAGACCAATACCAATCAGGACTCCGTTCGCGCTTCTAAACATATGGAATTGCCGACGACGCTTCACTGCTCCGTGTCTCCCGTTGTCTGTGTCGCGCTAGCAGAATCTCGCCATCGGTCGAGGTGATTCTCCGCGGTAGATAACAGTCCAAATTCGTATGACATTTCTGGATCTTGTACCGGCAGGAGAGGGGTGACAATTTCAACTATCGTCTGCATCGTGGTAATCGCGCCCTGTTCAGGAAGCAATACTCCCAGCGCGTCCACAATGGACAACCCTAGTACACGGCGTTTCTTGGTTAGGTTTCCGTTCTTGTCGGAGATTTTGGAGACATGTAAAGTAGCGATCAAGATGTCGATATGTTCAGCATTTCCTTTTATCGCTAGCACGTTAGCCGCTTGAGCTGCGACCATGAGTCGGTCTTCCGGGATAATCGGCACCATTTCCAAATAGCCGATGCAGCTCTCTAAAATCTCTTGATCGCCCCACATACCAAACTCTGCTGTCTTTAGTGCGGTCCAGGCCAAATCCCAGTTTGGCGGGCTCGATTGTAGTTCTCTCTTAAGCACATTGGAGACGTATTCAGTCTCGTCGCTCGTTCTCGTCGTGTTTCTTAGTTGACGAAGACCCTCGACCACTTCCTCGCCAAAACAAGTATCGCAGGCAATTTCTCTTTCAAGCTCGACGTACGAACTGCACAGATTGTAGAGGTGTGGATCTAGCTGTTTCGCCGCATAACCTGGCGTTCCCGGCGAATCCCAACCAACGGTTTCGCTATGGGCAAAGCAGCCAACGCAAAGAGCGAAAGCCAAAGCAAACGAAGCTGAGAACGTATCGAAGCGCACGCGGGCAACTCCCGTACTAGAACCTGACAACAAGCGGATCATTTGGTGATCCTCCGACTTCTGCACTGTAGATTCAGATCGCATTGAAACAATTTTGTTCTCAGTTCTACGGCACTGAAGGCGACGCCGGTAACTCATTCCATTCGCCTGATTGAATTGTGTTAATTTTGGTACCCCCGTCATTTGGGTCCCTCATTACGTTCAAAGTTGCAGCAACGTGATTGAGGGATGAATTGTGACCCCATTCATGCCCTAGCGTCCGCGAAAAGTTGGCGCTTTCGAGGGATACGCCAATATGGTTCCCAGGCTTCTGCCCAATACCAGTGGCGTTACCGCCGTTGATCTGGCTCACGATGGCTACGTGGTATGCGACGGTCGTCCACCAATTCTGGCCAGAGGGGATGGTCGCTTGGCAAGCCGTCGTCGACGTGGGGCCTGTCATGACGAATTGGACGCATTCTGAATTATCTGCGCTACTGCCTCCCGGTAGATACAAAGGCTTGTCATCGTCGCGACGCGCCGAAACGCCCCACAGGGTTGTGGCAAACACCCATCCGCTTGGGGAAACCGTCGGATGATGGCAGGCTGACCGGGTCTTGACGGGAGCAGGATTAACCTGAATTGTGTCGTTCGTGCTTTCCCCACCGGGATTATCGTTGCAGGAGTCAGCTTGATCTCGAGTAACAGTTACTGAAATCGTTCCTCCAGAGTTGTTGTGAGGGATCGCTTCAATCGCACATTCTTCATTCAGAGTTCCCTGTTCTTCGATTCGATCGACGTAGCCTGTCACTTCCCAATCGAAGAGCTTGTCGTCGTTGTCCCAGCCCTGGGTGCAAATATCGCTGCCACATCCTGGATTGCAACCTCCGGCTAGGGCATGGTCGCAATCGTGTCCGCCCACGGCCTCCACCAAGGTCCATCCACCGGGACAGAGCGGGTTAGAGGGAAACTCGGCGAACGTTATCGGTAGTTGCGCAGTCCAATTGCAGGTCCAACTCGCGTCGTCCCGGCAATGAGGGCTGTCTACCATTACGTCCGAGTAGGAAACAGAATTCACACAAATGAGACAACAAAAGACTCCGATTGATCTCTTGAATCGTGCTTGAAAGATCAAAGTCGTACCCCTTCGATTCACGCGCCTTTCACTGATGCGAGCGTTGGACTGCCACCGATTCACTGGCCTCGACGGTACTGAAAAGTATCTGTGATGTCAACAGGGTTGTCATATTTTGCTCAATGCGGTGGCGTGTGCACCATTCGCTCTGCGAACCTTCTACCTAGTCCCGCATTTTCCCGCCGAATTGCTCGATCACCGCGGCCGTCTCGGGATGGCGATTGTTCCGCGCGAGTCGCAGCGGCGTCGATCCGCCTGCGACTAGCGTCACGTCCGCGCCCTTCTCGAGAAGCAGTTTCGTGGTTTCAGTCGCGCCGTAACGCGCGGCGTAGTGGAGCGGTGTCCATTCATCCTCGACTTTCGCGTCCACCTGCGCGCCCATCTCGAGCAACCTGCGCGCAACGTCCACTCGGTTGTCGCGCGCGGCGTAATGGAGCGGGGTGAATCCTTTGTTGTTCGGGATCGTTACATCGACGTTCAGCGCAAGTAGGGGATCAATGAGCTTCGGGCTGTTCCAATGCAATGCGAGCAGGATCGGCGTGGAACCATTCACCGTGGGCTTGTTCGGATCCGCGCCGTGCTTGAGGAGGAGATCGAGCATCGCGCCAGTATCGTCGGAGACCGCCCGATGGATCGGCCCCTGGTCTTCGTGGCCGATGTTGTTCGGGTCCGCGCCGTTCTCGATGAGCATGGTCACGAAGCGCGCGAGTTCCTCGTCCACCGCGTAATACAACGCCGTGCGGCCATATTCGTTCGTGTTGTTCGGCTTGGCGCCGCTGCGAAGCGCGGCCTGCACCCCCGCCATATCCCGCGCGCGCACCGCTTCGCACAGGGCGTTTCCCACTGGAAAATCGATGCGCCCGTCCGCCCAATCGCGCCAGGTGAGGTAGCGCCCCTTCATGACCCAGATACTGCCGTCCCAGTTGTCGCCGATCCGTTCGAACAGTTCCTTCGCCAGGTCGCGGTGCTCCGTGACGCACGCCATCAACGCGTAATCGTTGAGCCGGTAGTTCGAGTCCGGATAGTCGCGCAGAATGTCCTCGAATCCCTTCTTGATCCGAACCCAATCGAAATTGAACGTGCTGATATATTCATCGCTGCGGACGTAGTGCAACGCATATGCCGCGATGCGCGCATACATGCCCTCGCCATCGGTGTCGCGCGTGCTATCCGCCGACTGCGCCGCAAAATCTTCGAGCGCGCCATACGGCCCGCCCCAACGCGGCAGGAGCATCTGCGCGCGCCGGTAGTACAGTGGATAGTATTGCGGTTGCGCGGCCAGACCCCGCGCCATAATCTCTTTCGTGATGGAAGGCGTGTTGTCGCGGCTCGCAGGTCCCGTGAACAGACCGCGGATCCCGCTGACCGCCGCGGAAAACCACGACTCGTCGTCTTTGTTGAGGCCCATCGACACGACGATGAGCGCGGACTGAATCTCGGGCGCCTTCTTGTTCAATGTCTCCGCTTTCGTTAACACGGTGTCCGCTTTCTGAAGGTACGACGAGAAGCCGCGCCAGCCGTCCGCCGTGACGGTGTTCGCGTAACCGCCGCCGCGTTGCCGCCAGGCGAACTCGATGTAGGCCTCGCCGAGCACAGTGCGCCACGTCACCGAATCGGGATGCGCCTTTTCCCACGCGGACATCTTGTCGAGAAACGCGCGCTCGGCCTCGGCCTCCATCTCTCCGCAATTGTCGGTGAGGAACTGATAGAAGTAACCGATCTGCCACTCGCCGGACGGAAAGCGCAGCCCCCGCGTCCGCAAACGCTCGGCGATGGTCTCGAGATCGTCATACCGAGACTCCTCGAAGAGGAGCTGGATTTCGGGCCGGCTGATCATCCCGTTTTGCGTGAGCTCGTTGCCGTGCAACTTCGGGCGGCTCTCGTCGTCGATCGAGAGACCGTAGCGCCGGTTGTCCCGCAGCGTATTCCCTTGTAAGTCTGGCGCCGTGCCGAGACCATCGATCGCGATCCCGGAAAAGAAATTCTCCTCGCACTTGTTCGAATGCCCTCGGCCCGCCGATCGGCCGGTGTAGTGAATGCCGTTCGCTTCGTTGCGTCGGCAAATATTCTCGTCGAGCTTCGGGCGGCTATCCCAACCGTGGACCGCGATGCCGCTCTGCTTGTTCGCCTCGAACGTGTTCCCGGCAATGTCGCCCCCCGCTTCCTTCTCGATATAGAGGCCATGCGCGCCGTTGTTGGCGACTACGTTGTTAAGGAATTTTGGCGAAGCCTCGGCGCCGCGCACCCACACCCCCGTGACGGCGTTCGACTCCACGCGGCAGTTCCCGATGGTCGGTCGACCGCTATTCTCAATTGCGATGCCGCAGGACCAACCGTTCTGAATGCTGCACTCTTTCATCGTGATGTCCGTTGCGTTGAGCATGACGACTGCTCGAGCGGCTTCCTCGTCAGACGGTGTGCCCGCGATATGACGAAACGTCAGGTTGGTCACCGTTCCACCGCCCGTGCCCGAAACGGTCAACACTGCCCCGTCGGCCGGCGACGCCTCGACGATCGTCGAATCGGCCCCGGCTCCGCGCAGAGATATAGTTCCCGGAAGCCGAATCGATTCCTGGTAGGTGCCCGCGGCGATGACTACGATATCGCCTGGCTGCGCTGCGTTGATCGCGTCCTGGATGACGGGATGGTCCGCCGGAACTTGCAGCTCGGCCCCGAACGCCGCGCCAAGAAGAATCGTTGCGCAGAAAATGGAAATAGCGCTGAGCTTCGCCATGGACCAATGCCTCCGTCGAACGATTTCAGGAGCAATACTCCTATTGACATCCTAAAGCGATTCGGATCCCAGGTCAATCGGAGAATGCCATTACAAGAGGGTCTACGAGACGGCTTTCAGCGCCTCGTCAAAAATGTCCCAAGTGCGTTGCGCGTCCTCGTCGGTGTGCGCGGCGGAAACGAACAAGTTGTGATGCGGCGTGATGTAGAGTCCGCGCCGGGCGCATTCACGCGAGAGCGCGTAGTGCAGCGCGATGCCTTCGTCGTGCACGAGCCGCATGTACGGCATCGAGGGGATTCCCGAGACCCGCAGCGTATGGCCATGCGCCTTCGCGATTTCGGTGAGGCCGTCGAATATTTTCTGCCCCGTCTTCATGATCAAGCCCGGCCCGTCGATGCGCTTCAGTTCTTTCAGGCAAGCCAACGCCGCAGCCATGGGCCCCGCCGAAAACCAAAAGCTCCCCGTTTGAAACACCTCGGAGGCCGACTGACGCAGCGCGTCCGTGCCGACAAGCGCTGAGATCGGATAACCGTTCGCCAGTGCTTTGCAAAAACAAACAAGGTCGGGTTCGAATCCGAAATACGCGTGCGAGCCGCGCATATCGATCCGGAACCCGCTCCGCACATCGTCGCTGATCAACACGACCCCGTGTTTCTTGAGCAACGACTGCACGCCGCTCCAATAGCCGGCCGCGGGCAGTTCGTTGTCCTTGAACACCGGCGTGTGGTACGGCGTCGCGATGAACGCCGCGACCTTGCCGTGATTCTCGGCCAGCGCGGATTCGAGCGCGGCCACGTCGTTCCAGGGAATGCGAACGACATTGTCATGATCGCAGGCCATCACGCCCGCGCGGCCCGGGGCCTGCATCCACGGAGTGGCGCCATGGTACCCGTCAGAAATCGCGATGACCTTCTGACGGCCCGTCGCCGCGCGCGCAATCAGCACCGCCATGTTCGTCGTGTCCGCGCCGTTTTTCGCGAAGAACGCCCAATCGGCCATCGGCACGAGATCGACCAAATATTCGGCAAGATCGATCATCACGGGCGAGGCGAGCGTGCACGTGTCGGCCTTGCGCATCTGCGCTTGGTAGGCTTCGTCAACTGCCGGGTGCCCGTAGCCGAGAATCATCGGCCCGAACGCGCACATGTAGTCCACGTACTCCGTCCCGTCGACATCCCAAAAACGCGCCCCCTTGGCCCGCTCGACGTAGAGCGGATACGCGGACTCCGGCTTCAACACGGCAGGATTGAAGTGCCCGTAGATGCCGCTTGGGATCACGCGTTGGGCGCGTTCGAAAAGCGCCGCCGATCGGGTTTGCCGTTGGGTCGAAAGAGCTGCAGTACGAACGCTCATTTGGTCGTGCTCCTGTACAAGGTCGAAGGGGCGGTTTTCTAACCGCCCTGGGCTTTCGCGCGCACTCCGGGTCAAACCCGCCCCTACGAGTCTCAGTTTTTAAGTGGGCCCTGGTTCTTGAAAAGGTACATGCCTTCTTTGCCGGGCGCGACGATGTCCTGATAACCGTTGCCGTCGATGTCGACGATCCACAGATAAATGCCCGTGCCGCTCGCTTTGTCGGGCGGACCGTAATCGATCGCGTGCCGAACAAATTCGCCGCCGTTGATTTTGTAGTAATAAAGACCGACCGGGTCATTGACGCCGGGATCGCCCGCGGCGTGCGCCCGCCAGCGTTTGCCCGTGATCAGTTCGAGCGCGCCGTCGTTGTCGAGATCGGCCAGTTGCAACTCGTGAAATTGCGAACGATTCGTTTCGATCTCGTGCCGGGTCCAAGTCCGTTTGTCGCCGCTCGTCCCCTGCTCCCACCACGCGAGGCCGTACTCGTGTCCCGCGCCGACGATGATGTCGTTCGCGCCATCTCCATTAACGTCGTGGACGAGAATCGGAACGCTCGCCGATCCATACAGCTCAAACTCGGTGTGAAATCGCCATTCTTGTTCAAACGGTTTTTCGGGTGCCTCGAACCATCCCGACTGGATGAGCAGGTCGGGCCGGCCGTCGCCATTCAGATCGCCGCACCCGAGGCCGTGCCCGGTTTTTACTTCGGAGATCGTGTGCCCTTGAAATTCACCGCGGCCTTTTCCCTGCTCGTCGCGCAACAATCGAAAAATCTGCTGCACGTTCCCCGGCGTGTTCGGCACGACATCGAGGTGTCCATCGCCATCGATGTCCCAAAAACACGGCCGCTCGACGTTGCCGACCTTGGCGATCTCGTGATTCTTCCATTCGATCGTCTTTCCCTGCGGATTCTCGCGCCACAGCACGGCCTGTCCCCACCATGCGCCCGAGACGATGTCCAGAAATCCATCGCCGTTCACGTCCATCGGAAAGTCGGAAAAGTCGTCGAAGTAGTCATCCTGCGGCGCGATGTCGCAGATTTTGTGTCGCGCCAGAAAATCCGGCCCAGCGAACCAATACTCGCCCGAGACGATATCGAGCTGGCCATTTTTGTCGACGTCGAACACCGAGCACGCCTCGTACGTCGTGTCGCCAATGCGACTACGTTCGAAGACGAGACCCGCTTCATCAGCCGAAAATGTCATTGCTACTGCAATTGATACCAAGACGATCATCGAAACGCTCCGAGAAATGTGCTGCCGTCCATCCTATCAAATGCCCAAGCCGACAGGTGTAATCCGCCGATTCTTGTGGTATTGTAACTTTCCACGTTTCTTGAGACGGCCTGGCGGGCCTTCGCCCTGCAGGAAGACCAGTGCACGCGCGCAGAGGAGAATTGAGCGATGAGCGAGAAAAACACGTCAACCCTGAGCCGGCGGCACTTTGTGAAAATGAGTGCAGCAGTCGCGGGCTTCGCGATTTTGAAGTCGAAACGCAGCGTCGCCGAGACGAACTCTGAGACGCTGAAAGTCGGGCTACTCGGCTGCGGCAGCCGGGGAAGTGGCGCCGCGCGGCAAATTCTCGAAGGCAACGAGAACGTCAAGCTCATCGCGCTCGCCGATTGTTTCCCCGATCGTGTCGAAGAGAAACGCAAGCAATTGGCGAATCACGCGGACCCGAATGTCTCGAAGAAAGTCGACATCGCGGATGACCACTGCTTCACCGGGCTCGATGCGTACAAGGGAATTCTCGCGACGGACATCGATATCCTGATCGAAGGTTCGTTGCCGTATTGTCGGCCAACGCATCTCGAAGCCGCGGTGAACGCACGCAAACACATCTTCACGGAAAAGCCCGTGGCCGTGGACCCAACTGGTATTCGCCAAGTCATCGCCGCGGCAAAGAAAGCCGACGAATATGGCCTGTCGATCGTCGCGGGCACGCAACGCCGCCACGAAAAGCCGTACGTCGAAACGATGAAGCGCATCCATGAAGGCGCGATCGGCGACATCGTGGCCGCGCGCGCGTATTGGTGCGGGACGCTGCCCTTCGCGCGCGATCGGCAACCCGAGTGGAAGTCCGATCTCGAATACGCGCTCCGCAATTGGTACGGGCATTGTTGGGTTGCGGGCGACAACATCGTCGAGCAGCACGTACACAATTTGGACGTGATCAACTGGGCGATGAACGATCATCCGGTTAGCGTGCTCGCGTCGGGCGGGCGCACGTGGAAGCCGAAGGAACCCAAGTACGGCGACATCTACGATAACTTTTCGTGCGACTACGAATACGCCGGCGGCGCCCACATGATCAGCATGAGCCGCCACTGGAAAGGTGCGGGCGGCGTGTTCGAGGAGGTCACGGGGACGAAGGGCCGCAGCAATTGCCGCGACATGGCGGAGCCCGGCGAGGGTGTCGATCCCTACGTGCAGGAGCACATCAATCTCGTCAACAGCATCCGCGGAACCGGCCCGCACTACAACGAAGGCGTGCAGGTCGCCCACAGCACGCTGACCGCAATCATGGGCCGGATGTCCGCCTACACCGGCGAGCGCGTCGCGTGGGACGAGGCGCTCAACTCCACACTCAGCATCGTTCCGGCGGAGCTCGATTGGGATCGGCCGTACCCACTAGGCCCCGTGCCAAGCCCCGGCGCGCACTGAGCGGCCGCGCTGAGAGCTCGCGCAAAGCCGCCGCATAGGCCCAACAAATAGCGCTGGGAATTTCAATATCGCATAGCGCCGCTTTCATTTGTAACGCTGCTTTTCAAGCGGCGCGCTTCGTTGATCACGATGGGTACGCGCCGCTTGAAAAGCAGCGCTACAAAGAACCGCTTCGCGACTTTTGGAAAGCGTCAGCATCGCCGCAGTTTCCCGGCGGAACTAAGCGGCTACGGATCGAAGTTACTCGAGGTAACCGATTGCCTTGAGTTGGCGGATTTCTTCGTCCGAGACTTCCTGCTTGTGATTGGTCACCGCCGTCTTGGGGTTTTCCGATTTCCATTGCGCGAGATACGCCGCCATTTCTTGCACGGCGTCCGCATGGCCGTTTGACTGATTCGTTATCGCCCCGTTCTCGGTCAACTCGATACCATGCAATTCGCGTGGCGCCGTACCTTTGTGCCCGTCGTATGCTTCGACGTATTTCCACTGCGTGCTATACACACTTGCCTTGTCGTGTTCCCGCATCTCCGTTTCGGCCACGAAATACTTCGGCAACCCGATTTCCGCGTTCACGTCCGTAATGAGCGGGACCAACGATACGCCTTTGATACCGCTAACGGCGGGAGCGCCCGTTAGTTCGAGCACGGTAGGGAGCAGGTCCATCAAACGAACCGGCGTTTCAATGACGCGGCCGGGATTCCATCCGGCGCGATATAGAATTAGCGGTACGTGCAACTGCGAACTGTAGAGCAACCGGCCATGCCAACGGGATCGTTCCACATCCGGATGATCGCTCAGACCTTCCCCATGGTCGCTCGTGATGATGAAAAGCGCGTCGGACCAGCCCGGAAGGCGCTGCAAATCGGCAACGAACTGATACAAATCGCC